>JACRAV010000122.1 GCA_016213305.1 Candidatus Zixiibacteriota bacterium
GACCCTTGCTACTGACACTCCTGGGCGTGTTCCTGTTGATGACACTTTCGGTCGCCGCGCCGCCGATTCCGGTCAACCACCAGATTTCCTCGCCGACGTACGCCCTTCAAAACGAAGAGCAGGTCTGGGTATCACCGGTCGACAGCAACATTGTAATTGCGGTCTGGCGCGACTTCCGTCTCGGCTACCGCCAGATCGGCATCGGACGTTCCACCGACGGCGGCAATACCTGGACGGATTCGCTCCTCAGTACGGAGATGCAGTTCTTCGAGTGGCAATCCGATCCCGCTCTGGCCGTGAGCCAGACCGGCATCTTTTACATGTGCCAGCTCGACTTCTCGGAGGTCGGGGGGTTCGACTCTTCCTGCATCACCGTTCTTAAGACCGCCGATAAGGGAAAATCCTGGCAGGGGCCGTATGTGGTCGAGGGGTACCCCCGCCAGCCCGGCTATTTTGAAGACAAGCAATTTATCGCGGTGGACCGGACTACGGGACCAACCAAAGGGCGCATTTATGTGTCATGGACCCGGTTTGGATTGGACGCGGGCAACAACGGTATATTCTTCGCGGCTTCGCCGGGAGGTTCTGTCTTTTTCGGCGATCCAATGAGGGTGAGTTCGCATTATTCTTCCGCACAATTCTCGTGCCCCTTTGTCGGAAGCGACGGATCGGTCTATGTAACCTGGTTGTCGATGGGCAGATCCAACGAGGGGTTGGTCATCACAAAATCCACCGACGGCGGCGGTACATTTACTGCGGACCAGTTCATCAGACACACGGTCGGCAGTTGGGGCTGGACTGAAGATGGTCCTGCCTACGCCCAGCCGGTTCCGGCGGCCGACATCTCCGGCGGACCCTTCGACGGCCGACTGTACATCGCCTACGCTTCTCTGGATTCAACCAACCTCCCCGAGCCCGACTACAACATCGAGTTCATCCGCTCCCTGGACGGAAGTTCGACCTGGAGCGAGCCGATCTATATCAACGACGACACAACGGGACCCGGCGCCCGATATGACCAGTTCCACCCCTGGATGATCTGCAACGAGGAAGGTGTGCTCGTGGCCATCTGGTACGATCAGCGAACCGATCCGATCAATCACACGAAATTCGACGTTTTCGCGGCGTATTCGTTTGACGGCGGCACCAGCTTTTCGACCAATCATCGCATTTCGGAAGTCTCTGTCGATCCCGCCTATTACACTTGGCAGGCGTATGCCTCGTCGGACTTGATTCGCCCGGGCGCTCCGGGAGCGTCGGCGGCCTCGCCGATGGCCGGCCCGATAGGTGAATACATCGGCGTCACCGCCTATCACGACCGGATCAACGCCGTCTGGACCGACACCCGCAATCACAATGAGGACGTTTTCGGCGCCAACTGGACCATCCCCCTGCTCGAGCCGCGCCTCCTCTCTCCCCGGAACCGTGATTCGGTCGGGACAAATCCGGTCCGGCTTAACTGGGCCGCCGCCTGGAAATCGTGGGATGACGCCTATCTGGTTGAAGTTGCGGCCGACTCCAATTTTACCGTGCTACTGGCACAAGCCGGCCTGTCCGACCCAACCTATCTTCTCGACACTGCCGGTCTTCCCGACAACACCCGTTTGTACTGGCGGGTGCGCGCCTACAAGCATCTCCTTCACTCCGCGGACTCCTCTGAGTATTCACGCACCTGGTCATTCTATTATGGTTGCTTCGATGCCGACAACGACGGTTTCGGCGATCCGGGCCACCCCGAGGACAACTGCCCCGATGATAACTGTCCGGTCGTTTATAATCCGAGCCAGCTTGATGCCGACGGCGACGGAGTGGGAGATGCCTGCGACAACTGCCCTTCCATGGCCAACGCCGACCAGCTGAACACCGACGGCGACGCGATGGGGGATGCCTGCGATTTCTGTCCGCTTGATCCGTTCAACGATTGGGATTACGACGGTGTCTGCGGCAATGTTGACAACTGTCCCACGGCCAATAATCCGAGCCAGACTGATACCGATCACGATGGCCTGGGTGATGTCTGCGATCCCTTCCCACTTGATCCGGCCAACGATATCGATAAGGACGGCCTCGGCGCCAACGCCGATAACTGCCCGACCGTGTACAATCCCGGCCAGGAGGACATTAACCACGACGGTGTCGGCGATGCCTGCTGTTGTGTCGCCGCGACCGGCAATGTTGACTGTGATCCGGGTGACAATGTCGATATCTCTGACCTGAGCGCCTTGATCGATAACTTGTTTATCAGCTTTACTCCGCTCTGTTGTCCCAATGAGGCCAACACCGATGGTTCGGGAGGCACCGATATCTCCGATTTGTCGGCTTTGATCGATAATCTGTTTATCAGCTTTACGCCGTTGAAGAATTGCCCGTAAGGCCGGGACAATTTGGCGGCAAATGTGGCGTCAGGGCTTTTGCC
>JACRAV010000123.1 GCA_016213305.1 Candidatus Zixiibacteriota bacterium
CGATTTCGCTTTCCGCCTGCAAGAAGACGCCGCCGACTTCGGGCATCCGCTTCGCCAGATACTCGGCAACTTCGGTCTGGGGGGTGATGGGATAGCAGAAGTAGTTGGTGGCGCCGGCCCGGATGGCCGCCTCGGCGACCGCTTCGTTTCCCTTCATCAGTACCTTAGCCATAACCGCGCCTCACTCCCTCAATAATCCACCAGTTGAAAGACGGTGCCGTGGGCGTTAACGGTAATCGCGGCGTCGGGGCAGGTAATGGCGCAGATCCGACAACCGATGCATCGTGACGGATCGTGCATGTAAGCGTAGAAATACCCGCGCAGGGTGATGTCTTTGGACATCGACAGAATCTTCTGAGGGCAGGCCCGGACGCACAATTCGCACCCCTTGCAGTGATTTTTGTCGATGAGAATACCGGGCATCAGCCCCCCCGCTTTCGGGTCATCGAGGTGGGCGGGTGGGGTTTGGTTTCCCACGGTTTCAGCAACTCGCGGTCCAGCGGCAGGATCGGATAACGCTGATTGAGTATCCGGTCGATCTCAGGGCAGAGTTCGGACAAAGCGCTGACAAAGGCCACCCGCATATTGAGCGTGTCGGCGACTTTCTGGGTCAGTTGTACACCCTCGGCGGAGATCGGGGCGGTCGATTCGGCCGCGAGATGGGTGTTGGCGATCAGACCGGTGATCTTCATGCGCGAGGCGGATTCAATTTCGTTGATCATCCTCAAAGAGCCGTTCAGGTCGGATGTGAACGGGCGTCGGGCGTTGTGAACCAGGAGCAGTTCGTAGCCGCCCGTGCCGAAAGAGTCGGCCAGCGAGCTTAGGACCCGCGCGCCGAGATCATCGCCGCCGACATCAAGCACCAGCCGCGAGGTGCGCCTCTCGATGGCGGTGCGGATTTCGGGGATGATAATTGGCAGGTCGGCGTAGCGGTGTTCACCAAAGGGGATAAGCGACGTGACGCCGAACTTCGAAAGCGCCTCGGCCGCCTCGCGCGAACGAAAGTACGGGTTGATGATATCGAGGTCGGCGATCGCCACCGGATCACCGGGCTGAGAGGACAAATCCCGGGCAAGATTGACAGATACCTCAGACTTGCCGCTCCCGAAGCCGCCGACGATGATAATGGTCTTGTGCGAAAACGACGGAAACCGCGCCGGTTGGAAGTCGATTCTGGGAGTCACAGCCATCATCCTAACATCCTATCATTTCGCCACTTAGTTGGCAAGCGGTCTGACGCAAAATAGGGCGAAACGGGTTTCTTTCTGTCTGGTTAAAGTATCGCCCACAAGTGGCCCAAAGTCAAGGTAAGTTGTGAAAAAAATAACGAAACCGTCGCTCTTGACAGCCGCTTTGTTGGTCAGTATCCTTTTGTCAATTATGTAGTTAACCGACCGCCTGCCGCTTTTGGGCAGACCCAACAGAAGGAGTTTACCCCGATATGTATTCAGGAGTTCTCGGAAGAATCGGCTTCATTGGAATGATCGGATTGGTCTGCACGGGTGTCTGGATTGGGTGCAAGGGGAAAAGTAAAGAAGAACCGGCCCAAGTCGTGGCGAAAGCTGAACCGACCGTTGACTCTCGGTACGCCACCTGGAAGACATTCGAGTTCCAGAATATCAAAATCATGTATCCGCCGGGCCACCCGCAGGAGAGTACGCTGACCAATATGGGAGAAGCGTATGTCTATCTCATAAGGAAGGTGAATGAGATTCTTGGGATGCAACCGATCACCGACACGCTGACGGTGTATTATTACACGGGGTTTGGACAGGGGAGAGAATTGACCGGTCAGCAATATCCGTACGCGGATTCGCAGGCGATTCATTTCTGGCTTCCCAGTTTCTACGGTCCGGTGATCATGCAATACCTTCTGCCTCGCTGGGCGCCCGATCCGCCGCGTCACAAGTTTCTCAAACACGGACTGATTTCTATGTTTGATTTGTCGGGGCAGAATTACCATGTGTCGACGATCGGGTACAAGAACTCAGGCGAGTTCATCCCGCTTGAAAAGCTGGCGATCGATACGGCCACCAATTCGAACGAAGAACGGCTCCAGTCGGCCGAGGCGGCGTCGCTTTGCGCCTACATCATCAGTGATTTCGGCGCGCATGCGCTTCGGGAGTTGTATCTGTCGCCGGTGTCGTTCGATTCCAGCGTCTCGCAGACCTGTTTTGTGCCGGTCGATACCCTGCAAAATCGCTGGCTCGCTTTTGTGAAATTGAATGTCCCGAAAGATTCGATTCGCGATTAAGCCGCGATCCGAACGTTTGCGCGAAGGAAAACTATGGCTGAAGAAAAATGGAAAACGGCGATCACCGATATCGGTCCCGGAAAGATCAATGTTCGCGGGTACCAGATCGCCGATATCATGGAGAATCTGTCGTACGCCGAGGCGGTGTATCTGATTCTGAAAGGGGAGCGTCCCACCCCGGCCGAGGCGGCCCTGATGAACGCGATTCTGGTGTCATCGATCGACCACGGCGCCTCGCCACCCTCGGTGCTCGGAACCCGCACCGTGATGTCGGGGGGAAATTCGCTGAACGCGGCGATTGCGGGTGGCGTGCTGGTGATCGGCGACACCCACGGCGGCGCGATTGAGCAGTCAGCCCGCATTCTGCAGGATTGGGTGAAAAAGCGAGAGGAAAACGAATCGTGGGATGAGACGGCCGGCAAGCTGGTCAACTGGTTGAACGAGCAAAACAAGCGGATGCCGGGTCTGGGGCATCGCCTGCACAAGGTCGATCCCCGCACCGGCAAGCTGTTCGAGATCGCGGCCCGTCACGGATACAGCGGCCGACATATCGAGCTGGTGAAGGCGCTGGAGAAGGCGTTCGAAAAGAAGAGCGGCAAGCCGCTTCCGATCAATGTCGATGGCGCAATTGCGGCCGTTATCTCGGACATGGGATTCGACTGGCGATTGGGCAAGGGGTTCTTCATCATTTCACGAGTGCCGGGCCTTCTGGCCCACGCCTACGAAGAAATGACGCGCGAGAAGCCGATGCGCCCGCTCGGTCCGCCGCCGTCGGAATATGACGGGCCGGGGGAGAGGAAATTGTAGCAAGGGTGACAAACGTGTCAGGCGGGGACGCCTGACCCCATATACGGTGTTGTAGGTCACTCGCGTCTTCGCGGGTGACGCCCGCCGATAGTTAAGACGTCAACCCCGCACACGGGATTGACCTGCGAAATCGAGGAGAGATTGCTTCGGTCACGCGAGGCGCGTGACACTCGCAATGACGAATCTGCGGTAACGTTCTGATCGAGTGGAACAGTCAGTATGGACCTTATCAAACTCAAAATCGAACAGGCCATCGGACTCCTCAAGGAGTTCGATATCGACATGTGGATGGTGTTCGTGCGCGAGACGCCGATGATGGCCGATCCGGTCATGCCGCTGTTGGTGGGGAGCGATGTCACCTGGCAATCGTTCTTCATCTATACAAAGTCCGGCGAGGCCATCGCGGTCATCGGGAATTTCGACGAGGCGCTGTTCAGCAGGAGCGGGCATTTTACGCGGGTGATTCCCTATACGCAGGGGGTGGGGAGCGATATCCGCAGATTGCTCGGAGAAATCAATCCGAAGAGCATCGCCCTCAATTATTCCACCGACGACACCGGCTCGGACGGTCTGACGCACGGTATGTACCTTCAACTGTGCGACTATCTGAAAGAGACGCCGTTTGCCGGACGGTTTGTCTCATCGGAACCGATCTGCACCCGGCTTCGCGCGCGCAAAATTCCTGCCGAGGTCGATCGATTGGCAAAGGCGGCCGACACCGCGACGGAAGTATGGGAGCGGGTGGTCAAGGAGATCAAGCCGGGGATGTCGGAAATCGAGATCGGGGCGGTCATCGACCGTCACATTATTGTGACCGGCGGGACACCCTCATTTCCGACAATCGTCAACGCCGGCGACAAGTCATCGGCCGGTCATGGCCACCCGACCGAGGCCCGTCTGGCGCGCGGCGACCTTCTGCATGTCGATTTCGGCGTCCGGATGAACGACTACTGTTCGGATATTCAGCGACTTTTGTACTTGTCGCCGCAACACAAATCGATTCCCGATGAACTCCGGGACGCGTTCGATACGGTGGTCGAGATCATCACCGAGACGGGCCACCAGTGCAAACCAGGTAAACTGGGATACGAAATCGACGCGATCGCCCGGCAGATGCTTCGTGACCGAGGATTCGAAGAATATCAACACGCTCTGGGACACGGGTTGGGGCGGAGTGTGCACGACGGCGGCGCGATTCTTGGCCCGAAGTGGGAACGGTATGGCCGTTCGCCTTCGATCCCACTCGAGAATGGAAATGTCCTGACGCTGGAACTCGAGATCATGCTGGCCGGGATCGGGTGTGTCGGGCTGGAAGAAGATATTGTCGTTACCGATCACGGCGCCCGGGTCCTCTGTCCGAGACAGATGGAGTTGGCGGTGCTCTGATCTGCTATTTCGCTTCGGTCGCGTCGGATGCACCGGTTCCGAAGATCAATCCCTTGAACCTCTGGTAGGCAAACGAGACCGCCAGCAGGATGATGCCAAGGCCCATAAATGAGAATATCCGATACAGGCCGCTTAAGAAAGCCAGGTCCCACAGGAAGATCTTCAGAATAGTCACGCCAAACAGCACGATCGCGGCCATACGCAGAGGTCTTCGGCGACGCCATATCCCGAGCGACATCATGATCCCCGAATAGACCAGCCAGACCGCCGAAAGCGTCAGCTGTTGCATGTTGGCGAGTGATTGTCTCTGATCTAAAGAAAGAGAGCGGGACTGGGCCAGCAGTTCACGCGAGCGATCGAAAATATCCCAGATCTCGACCGTGAGAAACCAGAGACCCAAAACAAACAGGCCGACACGGGCCGCCGTTACAAAGTCGTTGTACGGACTTCCGAGATCAGCGATCCTGGCGTAGAATCTTTGCGACCAGAACAGGGCCAGTCCGACTGCAAACATTGCCAGGGCCCGATAATTCAACAGGAAGGCGAAGCGCTCCGGCGGATCGTACGAGCGGCCGGAAATCAATACCCACAACAGGCCGAGCTCGAGTGCCAATAAAGAAGCGACCAGAATGACCTGCGATCGCGACTTCACGCCCACCATCATCAACATGACCGACAGGAAAGCCCAGGCCATCGAAAGCGTCAGATTGACCGTCAGCTTCGGCGAGGTTGTCATGATCAGCTGACCCTTGACGGCGGCGAGATAGCGGAAATAATCGAGCGTTTCGGTGGTGACGAGCAAAAATATAGTGAAACACCAGGCCCCACTCAGCAGCTGGGACAATGTATTGCCATGTTTGGCGTCTGTGGCTCCCAGAGTGCGCGCCCCCCAGATAAGAGCCACGGTGAGCGATATGATGGCGACTGCCCGCTCATTTATGAGAAGCGTGAACGCCTTGATCGGCTCGAACGTGACCATATCCGGGATCACAATCAAGAGATAGAGAGTCAACAGCATCTGGCCGAAAGCGCCGTATCTGAGAGCGCCGATATTCCACCGTCCGGCGGCCCAGGTCACCAGCAGGGCTTCGCCCGCGAGTGCTGTAATGAGCCGGTAGCCGCCAAGTTCGACGGCCGTTGCGGCGATCAGAAAGGCGATCGCGTGCAAAAGATACTGGTCGGAGAGCCGGCAATCGTCGGAACGCCGGGAACGCAGGGCCACGGCGGCGGCCGTGTACAAGGCGCCGACCACCAGCAGGAGAATAGCCAGCAAATCGGGATAGTTATGAATGAGGACAAAATACAGGGCGAGATATCCGGCGGCGGCATTGATGCTCGCGAGAACATACTGTCCTGTGGATCTTGCCTGGCGATTTATAACGGCGAGGAACTCGCCGAGCGCGAAGGTCAGCCAGAAGCAGACGATCGCCACCGTCGCGACTATCGCTTTCGGGACGGCGTAGTAGGCATCGAACCAGCCCACAAACAAGATTATCCAGCCGGCGAATGAGAGGAACTCCAGCGCTTGCCATCTGGGGCGGTAATACGCAATGGCGCGAACACCGATAGTCAGCAGTCCGATGTAAGTGAAGAAACCGACGTCATGCACCTCGCCGGTGCTCAACAAATACGGCGTTAGAAACCCCCCAAGCCATGCGAGCACACCGATGGCGAGGGAGTCATGGGCCAGCGCCCGGTAGAAGGCGACGGCGGTCACCAGCGTCATGCCGATAAAGGCCGTTGTCTGAGAAACCAGATGGTAGTATCCAAAGGATGCATACACCGACAGATAGAGAATGGCGATACCCGCCCCAACAATACCCTGAGCGAATATTCGGTATGATTTAACATGCATGGTGCGGCCAAATACCAGGAGGGCGGCGCCGGCCACGATACCTAGGCCAACGCGGACCGGTTCGGAAATCCAGTTGTTGTCGAACGCGTACTTGAGAAAGAACGCCGTGCCGAATACCAGCGCCAGGGCGCCGATCCAGTTGAGCAGTTTGCCGCCCACCAGAGCTTCCCATTCTTTCTGCGAGGCCGAGGGAACTTTGGGCGTCGGCGGCGCGGCTGGGGGGGGCGGAACCGGGGCGACAGGCCGTGGCGGCGGAGGAGCTTGAGGCGGCGGCGGCGCTGACAGGGGAGCAGTCGCAGGCCGCGGATGCTCAGCCACCGGCGCAGTTGGTCTCGGGGGGGCCGCAGGGGAGCCGACGCGAGCGCGGAGTTCCTCGATGTCGCCCTGAAGATCATCCACGCGTCGCTTGAGCATGGTAATCTGGACGACCGCAAACACGGTCGCAATGGGGATGGCGAGTATGAGCAGGGCCAACAGGGCGTATTCCAAGAAATCCTCCCGTCGTGAATAGCAATCGGTTCCGAATGGTGCCGGTTGCTGGTTGCAAAAGTAACGGTCTGCGGAAATCGTGTGACGGTCAACAATAATCTTGTCGATGATCGGTTCGGGCCGGGGCTTGGCGGATGGTCAGGGCGCTTCTCGGGCGACCGGCCACTTTTTTTGTTGCGAAGAGTTTTAATAAACCGGTAAGATGTTATCCGTCGAGTGCGCACTGCGCGCCGATAACGAGAATCCCCAACAGGGAATGTGTTGAACCACATCAGGAGGTCCGTTATGGCGAAAGGCAAGAACAAGCCGGCCAAGGAAAAAAAGAAACCCAAAAAGAAATAATCAGCTTTTACGGTTTCAGATTTCTTTAGAATGAGACGGGTCGCTCCACCAGCGGCCCGTTTCTTTATTGGTGCAGTGTGACGTCGGGTGTACGCACGTGCCTACGAATATTGTGGTGTCAGGTGTCCCCACCTGACACTCTTTGAATCGATCGACTACAAGGCGGTCAGGTGAGGGCACCTGACCACACCTCCCATCGCGTTTCGACTGCGCTCAACGCGACGTCTCGAATCAGCCGGTCAGCAACGAAGTCACCCTGAGCTTGTCGAAGGGTGTCACAGGCAGGCCTCGACAAGCTCGGCCTGACTCGATCATCTGTAATATAGTGGTGTCAGGTGTCCCCACCTGACACTCTTAAGAACGTTCGAGCTAACAAGCCGTCAGGTCGGGAGGCCTGACGGCACACCACTGGCTACTGTCGCGTTTCGACCTCACCCTGAGCTTGTCGAAGGGTGACGCGGTCACTTGATCTCTTCCCCTCGCGTGCGGGCGGAGCCGGCGTCGTCGGTTTCGAGTGAGAACGGCGTGAAGTTGGTGTTCCAGTCGTAGTAGTCTTCGTTCTCGATTCGTTTGAGGAATCGCACGATCTTATAGGTGAACGGCGTCGCCAGCGTCTCCCACAACACTTTCAACGCGTAGTTGCCGAGCATAACGCTGATTACATTGTCGGGGCTCCAGACTCCCCAGAAAGCGGCCGGATAGAATATCAGCGAATCGACCGCCTCGCCGACGATGGTCGAGCCGATGGTGCGCATCCAGAGGAATCGACCC
>JACRAV010000120.1 GCA_016213305.1 Candidatus Zixiibacteriota bacterium
CGCCGACCCGACAAGTCAAGCGGTTTTTTCCCTCCGTGTGTTCGACTCGTATTTAGAGACTGAAAAGCGGAGCAGATTGTGCAATCAAATCTCGCCTGTCCAAAGGCGATTTTTCGACCAGCAACGCACGGGCGGCGATCCAATCACGTGCCGACGACGACAGCGGAAACTCATCAGCTTTCACACCGAACCGGTCGCCGATAGTCGCACCAAAGACGCTTGCCGCCTGCTTAAGTTCCGTTATGGCAATCGCTTTCGAAGGGGTACGGCGATTGGCACTGTCCATTTTAAGGGCCGCATGCGGAGCCACACCGTGGAGCTTTATCGAGCCGTGTTGAAGCGCCGCCCCTCCCCAGTCGCGGCGGGCGGACGCCACCAGTTTGGACCGGCCGTTGGCCAGTTCGTAACGAGCGTGTGAATCAAAACAGGCGGCTTTGTGAAAATAGGCCGGGCGCGAATTTTGAGTGTCGGACACTTTGACCCAATCGGCGGTCACGCCAAGCCGGGTCAGAAACTGCGACAGCATCAGCGCGATCGCCTTTGACGTCTCCCCGCTCGACCCCCTCAGGGCCGGACAAGGAGGGGTGTCGGTATTGAAGGCAATAGCATACGTGAGTTCCGACAGGTCGTGATAAACTGCCCGACCACCGGTCACTCTCCTGATCACCGGCGTGTCGCCGACCGCCTCATGATCAAGAGCGGTCTCGCACCGCTGGTTATGCCCGAAGGTTATGCTCCCCACCCCCCACGTGTAGAGCCGGGCAATCAACGTCCCCGGATGGCCGGCCACCACACTCAGCATCCATTCATCGAAAGCCATATTGAAATACGGCGGGGTTCCGTGGTGGACGAACAGGCGGCACATGGTACCCACAAAAAAGGCGCCCGAGGGGCGCCTGGCAAGTCGGCACAGCGACAAAGTTAGTTCGGCAGGTCCAGATGATTCAGATCAATGCTGTACTGCTTGATCTTCAGGCGGAGGGTCGATTCCGGAATGTTCAGCGCGGCGGCGGCATGTTTCTTGATCCCGCCCTTGTCGCGAAGCGCCCGGATAATAAAGTTGCGTTCATGCATCGCCAGAAAATCATACAGGGAGTAGGCGTCGTTGAACAACATGTCGCCGTTGACCGGCACGGCGGCGGTCGAAACGCCGGAGGCCTCGGGGTGATACTGGCTGAGAATCTTGCCGGAGAGAACGTCGGCCTCGATCTGGTCCTTATCGCCGGCCAGCAGGATCGCCTTCTTGATTTCATTTTCCAACTCGCGGACATTCCCCGGCCATTCGTAGGATACCAGCGCTTTGAGCGCCTCGGACGACAACCGCTTGTTGCTTCCTTCAAGGAAGTGCGCCGCCAAAAGCGGGATATCGTCTTTGCGTTCCCGCACCGACGGCAGATGGAACGTCAGCGCCGATAAACGGTAGTACAGGTCCTGTCGGAACAAACCGGCCGCCATCTGGGTCTTGAGGTCCTTGTTAGTGGCCGAAATGATTCGAACATCCACCTTGCGCGGCACCGATTCACCCAGCCGCACTAGTTCTTTGGCTTCAAGCACCCGGAGAATCTTGGCCTGAATGCTAAGCGGCATGTCGGCGATTTCATCGAGGAAGAAGGTCCCGCCGTCGGCTTCTTCGAACAGGCCCGGTTTGTCGCGATCCGCGCCGGTGTAGGCGCCCCGCCGGTAACCGAACAACTCGGATTCCAGGAGGGTCTCCGGAAGAGCCGCACAGTTCACGGAAATGAACCGCTTGTCGCGCCGGACGGAGTTGTAGTGGATCGCGCGGGCCAGCAAATCCTTGCCGCTACCCGTCTCACCATCGATGGTCACCGAAATATTGGAATCAACCACCTGGCGCACCTGCGCAAGCATTTCGAGCATCTGCGAATTGCGGGTCACGAAATTGGGGAAAGCCGCCTCTTTGAGAAGCTGGGCCTTGAGCCGCCGATTGTCTTCGAGCAGTTTCTGTTTTTGCATTTCGGCGGATTTGAAGGCCACGATGTCGGAGAATCCGACGGCGAAATTCAGTTCGTCCTGGCCGAACGGATTGAGCATGTTGTCGGTCGCCAGCTTGTCCAGATACAGAAAACACTGCGTCTGGTCGCTCTGACGGAAGGGGATGACGATGACGCTGGCTATGATCTCCGGTGAATCGGCGAACAACTCGCGGATATAAGGATCTTTGCGGCAATCCAGTCGTAGCGTGGGCCGGGCAACTGAAATCTCGGCGCCCAAAAGCCGCCGGAAAGCGTCGCCGAATCGCCGGCTCTGGGCCGGCGACAGAGTGCAGGACGAAATCAACGGCCGTTCTTCGGTGTCCTGAACATACATGATGGCGCGGTGGGCGCCGGTGCGACGCACCAGAACCGAAAGAACCTCCTCCAGTTGTCCCGACTGAAGATCCCTGATCTCCGACTGGGAGAGGAGATGACCGAAAACCTTGAATTGATTGTCCTCCGAAATCGAGAGCGCAACTGCCTGCTCGGACAAGGACGCCAGGAATTGATGCACATTGCGCAGTTGCACGGTGTCACCGGTTGCCTGGAAAGTTTTTTCGGCCCTACTGAGCTTTTTGAATCCTCGTGACAGATCGCCGCGCTGGCACGAGAATATTCCCGCGTGAAAATCGGCGACCGCCACCCAGAAATCGAGCTTCAACCTGCGGAACAGCCGGGCGGCTTCGTCGAACGCGGCGCGAATCTTGTCGTGTTCATCCGAGCCGGACTTCATTTTCACGTCGGCCATCGTCACCAGCGCCCGGGCCAGGTCGTAGGGATCACCGACTTCCCGGAACAGCTCGATCGCCTGGCGATTGTATTCCAGGGCGTCACCATAAGCCGACTGGGCCGCAAAAACCTCGGCCACCACGCGGCGGGCATGAGCGACCTCCGCCTTTTCTCCCAGCGTAAGAGCGACTTCAAGCGCGATCTGGGCATATTTCTGAGCTTCATCGAGCCGGTCCATTGCCAGCTCCACCTCGGCCAGTCGCCGCGCCGCCTGGGAAACCAAACTGGAATTGGGGGCCAGCAATCGGCCCTGGTGATACGCCTCGGCCAGAATGGTCTTGGCCTTGAAGAAGTCGCCTCGTTCACAGGCAAGTTCACCCGCATATTCGGCCGCGATGATTTTTTCGCGCTTCAGACCCAGCTTTTCGATCAGGGCCGCGGCCTCCGCGAAACGGCGCTCCGCCTGAGAAAACTCCCGGCGGCGAAGACTCAAATATCCGAGAGACAGCAGATCAACCGCCACCGAATTGTCGAGACGCTGACTGCGATTATAATCCAACGCCGACGTGAGATCGCTCTCCGCCTGCACCCAATGGCCGTTCAGGATTCGAATCCGTCCCAGGTTGCCCGTCAACAGCGCCAGCTTGCGGGGATTATCGGCGGCCAGACCGATGGCGTCGAGTACGAACGCCTCCGCGGCGTCGAAATTGGAGTGAATGAAGGCGACACGGGCCAGTTCGTTGAATGCATCGATCTGACCCTGCTGGTCGGAAGCCCGGCGATACGAGGCCAGGGATTCGTACGCCTTCAGTTCCGCGTTCTTCAGATCGCCGAGCGCCGAATAGGCCCGCGAAAGGACCAGCATGGTTCGCGCATATCGAACATGAAGGGAGTAGTCGGCCAACAGATGGGCGGCCTGAAGGCCGCAGTCGAGCGCTTTGCGATACTCTCCGCCTTCCAGGTGGCAGTCGGCCGACAGCGAGAGATACATCCCGCGGTCCGGACCTTCGGAGGCGATATCCTTCTCCTCTATGACCGCCAGGTCGCGACGAGCCAGATCGAACTTCTTCTGCCGAATCAGCTCATCGACCGCCAACAGCCGGTCATCGCCAACGAGTCTGTGTGAGGGGCTAAACATTCTCGCCAATCTATTAGTCTTGTTCGTTTACATCCCGTGCGCTCACCACGTCGTGCCGCACTCTACCACCTGTTCGTTTGCATACTGTGACTTCTCGCCGGGTGATAATTCCGCTGTGCATATGCCCAGGCCACCTTAAACAGCAACCTGTTCACCCAGTCAACACTCGCCGACCCACCGGAAACGGCCGTCGTCGTGGATCCACCGCCGGGCCGTGCCGTGCCGACAACAACCCGCACGGTGTCTTCAACCGGGGGTGGCGCAACCACGGAATCCGGATGCTGATCCGAATCCCACGGGTGTTCACCCGAGAATACTGCAGTAGACAAAACGCAGGTGAAAAGCACCGCGAGCAACAGCAGGAATGCTGACGCTCTGACTCTGCTTGTCATGTGCCTGACCTCCACGTAATATCCGTAAATCTTCGATTATGATTACACGCCGCTCCTGAATTGGCAACTTTATGCGGCGCATACTTTGCTGTAGGTATAATGAAAAGAGAGTATTCCCTTGTCAAGCAAAATGTTACTTGGCGCAATAATTGCGCCGCCCCTATTCTTCCCCCTTATGGCCGGACCGGCGGCGCGGACAGGCGTACCCGCACGCTCACGATGCGCTGGCCGCTTAACCGAAGTATCTCAAACTCCAGCGCATGCCAGACCACCCTAGCCCCCTGTTTGGGAACCGAGCCGACCAGATCGTAGATCAACCCTCCAACCGTGTCATAGTCGGCGTGATCGTACTCCAAGCCGGTTTCTTCCAACAACTTGTCGAGTATCATGCCGCCATCGACCACATACTCTCGCGGACCGGTCGATACCATGTCGGCCGCCTCCACGTCATGCTCGTCCTGAATATCCCCAACGATCTCTTCGAGGATATCCTCCAGCGTGATCAGGCCCGCCACCCCGCCATATTCGTCGATAACGATCGCGATATGGCGTTTGGTCCCCTTGAACTCCTTGAGCAGGTCGCCAATGACCTTCGATTCGGGGACAAAATGAGGCGGGCGAAGGTAGGTATCGATGACAAACTCCTCCCCCGGCTGAGGCATGTTATTGAATATGTCTTTGACGTACAGAAGTCCAATTATCTTGTCAATCGTCCCTTCATATATAGGGTAGCGGGAATGCCCGTCGCGTTTCACCAGTTCGCGTATTGCCGCAAATCCGGTACCCTTCTCTATGGCGACCATGTCAATCCGAGGAACCATGATTTCCCTCACCGTGGTCTGATCGAGCCGAAATATCTGCCCGATCATTTCCTTTTCTTCCTCTTCAACCAGCGTTTCGCCGATTCCGGCATGATCGGCCAGGGTCTCGATAGCCCTTTCGACGATTTCTTCTTTATCATCCTCGGAAACCTGCCGGGTCACCGATGTCCGGGCCAGGGAGCGTCGATAGAGATGAACCAGCGGCGAAAAAAGTATATAAATGAATACAATCAGCCACAACGAGCCGAGCATGCTTGGACCGATGGCGGTTCGCGAGGACCGGCGCGGCAGATATTCGACCACCACGACATAGAGCAACCAGACCAGGAGCAGACTGCCGACATACAGGAGCCGGCGCTGACTTCCCAGAACCTCCACTCCCCGCTCAACCATGAAGAACGTCACCGCGGAAATCATCACGAGCGCAAACGACTTGTACACCGCGGCGATCTGGACAAACAGCCGGGGATCATCGATCAGTTTCAGGAACAACTCCCGCCGGCGCCGCGAGAGATTCGGGAAGAGATTTTCGACCTCTTCGGGGTCGATATACATCGCCAGAGAATACAGCGACACGATATAGGCGGAAATGTACCCGCCCGCAATCACCAGAATGGACAATAGTTCCAGCATACTCTTAAACCCGACTCAACAGTCGGTCCTCTTTTTGGCGCATCACCCGGGCATCCTCGCGCCGGATGTGATCGTACCCGAACAGGTGAAGCAATCCGTGGCAAAACAACCGCAGATACTCATCGACCAGTTCCATGCCCATCTCCTTCGCCTGCCGCCGGGCGGTGGAGCAGGAGATGTATATTTCGCCGAAGACCGCTTGCGGCGATGTCGGCGGATCGACCGAAAAACTCAGCACGTCGGTGGCCTTGTCCTTCTTCCGGTGCTCCCGATTCAGCTTGCGGATCAGACGGTCGCCGGTGAACACCAGATTCACCACGCCGCTCGATCCCGGCCCGGATTCCTCCTCGACCGCCAGATCAAAGATGGCGTTGATCCGTTTAAGCGGAAGCCGCGTTTTTGCCTCGCGGAAAACCGATAGTCGTAGCATCACACCACCGCGTCCCTTTTGGGATAGTGGATGCGCTGATGAAACGCCGCAATCACCACATGCGCAAACGCCTCCTTGATCCGGGCCAGGTCGCGAAGCGTCAGCGGGCACTCATCCAGTTCACCCGACTGAAACCGTTCGTTGATGATCCGTTGAATCAGGGCGTCGATCCGTGCCGGCTTGGGATCATCGAGCGTGCGGCTGGCCGCTTCGATAGCATCTGCCAGCATGACAATGCCGGTCTCGCGGGTCTGCGGCTTCGGGCCGGGGTAGCGGAATTTTTCTATCACGCTCGGATCCGCCCCCTGCTGAACCGCCCGATTGTAGAAATACGACATTACCAGCGTCCCGTGGTGCTCCTCGATGAAGTTGAGGACATCATCCGGAATATCGGCCTCTTCTCCCAGCTGGCGCCCTTTCTTGACGTGCGATGACAGCACCATGGCCGACATCGACGGCGTCAGCGATTCGTGGCGCGACTTTACCCCCAGCTGATTTTCGACGAAATATTCCGGTATCTCGATCTTGCCTATGTCGTGGTAATACGAGCCGACCCGAGCCAACAGCGAATTGGCGCCAATCGCCTTGGCCGCCGTTTCCGAAAGATTGCCCACCTGAATGACATGGTGGTAAGTGCCGGGGGCTTCCATCGCCAGCCGCTTGAGAATCGGGTGGTTGAGGTCCGACAGTTCCAACAGCGTGATATCGGTCGTGATGCTGAACATCGACTCGATCACCGGCAGAAACCCGATCGTCAGGAGCACTCCCAGCGTACCGGCCGCCACGCCATAAATCACTTCGCTCAAAAGGTCTTCGCTCGGATCGGTGCGGAGCGTCTCCACGGTGATGACGTATGCGATATACGTCAGCACCACCGAAAACATGATCCGGTAGAAATGCCCCCGCCGGCGAACGCCTCTGGAAGAAATGCAGGCCACCGTGCCGATCACCATGGTCATCAGGGCCAAAGAAAAATCGAACCGGTGGGTGACCCCCAGCATCAGCGCCAGAACGACCGTGGCAAACAGCCCCACTTCAGTGTCGAACAAGACGGTGATCATGACCGGCAGAATGGCCACCGGATAGACATAAATTGAGGACAGTCTAAGCAGATCGGCCACATACATCATGAACAACTGGAGACCGAGAATGGTGAGAATCGCCAGCAGTTTCGGATTGGACCGGAATATCTCACGGCGGAAATGATACAGGAAGATATACATCACACCCAGCACCGCCAGCACCAGCAGGATGCGGGCGACCATCGGCAGGACCCCCAGCCACCAGCTCTGCTGATACGCCATCTGTCGCTGGAGACGGGTCATGGCATCCAGAACCGCCGTCTCTCTCTTTCCCACGCGGTGATGGGCAGGCACAATCGTGTCGCCGGCATTGACCGTCTCAAGGATTTGCGACACATGAGCCAGTTCTTCCGCCACCTGCCGGTTGTACGCAACCATGTTGAGGTGCAAATTGGGCTGGATGAAACTCCGCCCCAGATGATAGTAATATTCGACATTCACGCCGTCGGTGGCCGCGTAATGGTTGAGCGCCGTGAGCAATCGCGCATAGGCCAGCGCCAGATCCAGAAGACGCCCCCGCCCGACAATCGTCTCCCGCTCGCCGCGCCTCACTATCACGGCGCGCGCCTGCGACTCCGGCAGGTCATCGATGGAATTCAGCACTCCGACGGCGTAGATGTCCTCGGAGAAAATCTTCTTCAGGGTGGTCTGCACCTTTCTCAGATCGGTGCTCGTGAGCAGAGAATTCTCGATCACCACCCTGCTCAGGGTGGCGAAGCGGGACATCAGCGAATCCGCCGCTTCCGCCGGTCGGGCGGTGACGCGCAGGGATTCGGCCACGGCCACGAACCGGTCCAGACTCTGCAGGGCGGCGGATGTCACGGCGGTGTCCTCGTCCAGCACCAGCGGCACGCTGGTCCGAACCTGCTCGCGTTCGGCTGCCACGTCCCGCGCCGATTTGTACACGGTGATATCAAAAGGCGCGATAATGTCTTCGCCGGCGATCGCGCCGAGACGCGGCAGATCGATCGGCGCGTCCTGAAACCGCCCCGGATAGAGCACACTGATGAGGGACGCGGTCACGATCAACAGCAGGTAGCGGATCGCCACCGACCGGCGCGTCTGCTCCATGATCTGACGGCTCCCCGTCTGGACCTTGAGAAGCTTCTTGATCCGCCGCTTCAGTTTGAGAAGAATGGTGTACATGCGATTGCCCCGCGTTCGCTATGATTTGCGACGGGACGACTCGTGACGCTCGTAGGCCTTGATGATGCTTTGAACCAATCGATGTCGGATCACATCCTTTTCCGTCAGATAAATGAACGATATCCCGGGTATCCCGGCGAGAATCTTTTGAACTTTGACCAGACCCGACGTGTGCTTGTCCGGCAGGTCGATCTGGGTGATGTCGCCGGTGATGACCGCCTTCGATTTTTCGCCGATCCGCGTCAGGAACATCTTCATCTGCGCGCTGGTGGTGTTCTGGGCCTCGTCAAGAACGACAAACGCCTCGTTGAGTGTGCGCCCGCGCATGAACGCCAGCGGAGCGATTTCAATCACACCCACCTCCAAAAGACCCCGAATCTTATCCGGTTGCATCATGTCATACAACGCGTCGTACACCGGCCTCAGATACGGATCAACTTTGGCCCGGATATCACCCGGCAGGAATCCGAGCGACTCCCCCGCTTCCACCGCCGGACGACAAAAGACGATCCGGTTCACTCGTTTGGCTTTCAGTTCCGCCACCGCCATCGCCACCGCCAGGTACGTCTTGCCGGTTCCCGCCGGACCGATGGAAAAGACGATATCGTGGGTGTCCACCGCCTCGACATACTTCGTTTGGCCGATCGTCTTGGGCTTGATGACTTTCTTGAGAGCGCTGGTCAAGAGCGCTTCGGTTGAGATGCTCTCCGCCGGTCCCTGACCGTTCTCCATGACCATCGCGATGGCATAATTCACATACTGGTCGGTGATATAATCCCCCTGCCGAAGGCGACGCACCAAATCGTTGAGCACCCGCACCACCTGCTCAACCGCCGCCGGGTTCCCCTCCAGCGTCACCCGATCCCCCCGCGCCACAATCTCCACGTCGAATCGGGATTCGATAATTCTCAGGAAACTGTCGGCCTGCCCGAACAGCAGGCGCTGATCGATCCCCTCGACGCTGAATACCCGATTCACCGTTTCCACGTGATTATTGTTTCCCATACTGCTGTGCGCGCTTACTCCGCTTTGATTATCAGGCCCAGTTCATCGAGTTGTTCCGGTTCGATCGGCGACGGCGAGCTGTCCATAAGCGATATCGCCTGCGCCGTTTTCGGAAACGCGATCACGTCGCGAATCGAATCGGTGTTGACCATCAGCGTCACCAGCCGGTCCAGACCGAGCGCGATCCCCGCATGCGGCGGCGCGCCGTACTCAAGCGCGCGCAGAAGAAACCCGAACATCCGGTCGGCCCGCTCATTGTCGATTCCGAGAATGGCCAGAATCTTCTCCTGCAGGTCGCGGCGATTGATCCGCTGACCGCCCGAGCCGATTTCCCAGCCGTTGATCACGATATCGTACTGCAAGGCCCGTGCTTTCCGCCACGGATGACCCAGATCCGTCCCCGGCAGTTTCGAGGTGAATCCTTCATCGATGAACGGAAGGTCCTCGAACACCGGGTGCGACACGATATTGTGCATGGCGTCGAATCGGCCGTGCTCTTCGTTGAACTCGAACATCGGAAACTGCGTCACCCACAGACACCGGAATTCGCCGCTCTTGATCAATTTATGCTCCCGCCCGAGATACAGGCGAAGCTGGCCCAGGATCGATTCCGCCTTGAGCCGCTTATCGGAGACGATGAACAACGCGTCACCTTTGGCCGCACCGGCCACCTCGCACATCTTGTCTTTGACGGCCGGCCCGATAAACTTGAGAATCGGCGACTTGTCCTCCGCCTCAGTGCGCAGGACATATGCCAGCCCGCCCGCCCCGAACGATTTGGCCCTGTCGGTGAGGTCATCGATCTGCTTTCTTGAATAGGTCGCGCCCCCCTTCAGCACAATCCCCTTCACCACGCCGCCGGAACCGATAGTATCCTCGAACACCTTGAATCCGCTCCCCTTGGCGACGCCGGTCAAATCCACGATCTCCATGCCGAACCGGATATCCGGCTTGTCTATCCCCCACCGATCCATAACTTCAGCATACGAATGCCGTGGAAAGGGGGTTGGAATCGATATCCCCAGTACCTTCTTGAACACCTCGGCCAGCATCCCTTCGACCGCCGTCCAGACATCTTCCGGGGTCACATACGACAATTCCATGTCGATCTGGGTATGTTCGGGCTGGCGATCGGCACGAAGGTCCTCATCCCGAAGGCACCGCGCCAGCTGAAAATACCGATCGAACCCGGATACCATCAAAATTTGTTTCAACAATTGGGGCGACTGAGGTAAAGCGTAGAACTTCCCCTTTTGCACCCGGCTCGGCACGACATAGTCTCGCGCCCCTTCCGGTGTGGAGCGGATCAACAGCGGCGTTTCGATTTCGTAAAAGCCGGCCCCGGACAGGTAGTTTCGCACGGCCAGCGCTACTTCATGACGGATGCGAAGATTCTCCTGAAGCGGTTTGCGGCGAAGATCGAGATACCGGTATTCCAATCGCAGTTGTTCGTTGGCCGAACAGTTGTCGGCAATTTCAAACGGCGGCGTTTTGGATTCCGACAGAATATGAAATTCCTTCACCGCCACCTCGACCTCACCGGTGGCCAGACGACTATTGATTGTCCCTTCCGGCCGTCGATTCACGGTACCCGATACCGCTACGACAAATTCCGAGCGGGATCGCTCCGCTTCGGCAAACTGTGATGGCGCTAGAATCTTTGGATCAATGACCACTTGCGTAAGACCGTATCGGTCGCGAAGGTCTATGAACAAAACACCGCCCAGATTGCGATACGAGTTCACCCAGCCGTTGAGACGCACATCACTGCCCACATCCGACAGGCGCAGTTGCCCACAGGTACGATTTCGTTTAAGTTCTGAAAATGGCGGCACTTGGTTCCTTTTAACTGACTGACATATATACGATTATCGGTAAATTCCTACAGATTTTGAGAGATGCGAAGAGAACTCATGTCGATGCAAACTACACCCCAAAAACAGGTCTGTCAATAGACAAGCCCTGCCTCCCCGTTATATCCGACTGGCAACGCCCCTCCCCCAGGCCGGCCCCGACAAAACATAGTAAGATATTGCACCACATCGCGTTACCCGAAAGGAGAGAAGGCGGCGAATTGAAGGGACACTCTCGTTTCAACATGACGATTATGTTAATGTGGCGGTTCGAATGTGATCTCAAAATAAGCCATTTCTTCTTGGCCGGCGGCTTGACTTCGCACGCCCATTGCGGATATACTGGCCTTTCTTTTTTGGTCACACGCGCCGATAAAGTACAGTATGCACATTTCGCGATATCTGACAGAAGAACGCATCAAGCTGGAGATGACCACCGAGATCGAGCCGCTCGCCGAGGGGGCCTCGCTGGACAAGTGGCGACAGCGCGGCAAGGAAGCGATTCTGAGCGAGCTGGTTGATGTCCTCGAGCAGGGAAACCGGATCGGCAACAAAACCAAACTCCTGCTGGATTTTGTCAATCGCGAGAAGAAGGCAACCACCGGCATCGGCCAGGGGGTGGCCATACCGCATATCCGCACCATGCAGGCCAAAGACTTCACGATCGCATTTGCCCGCTCAACGCAGGGGTACGATTTTGAGGCCCTCGACGGCCAGCCGGTGCACCTGTTTTTCATCATGGCGGCCCCGCCCTACGACGACACCCTGTATCTCCGGGCGTTTCGGGCGCTGGCCGAAATGCTCCGCCACGAATCGCTCCGGGCGGAACTCATGGCCCTCAAATCCCCCGGCGAACTGATTCGAACCATCCGCATGATGGAACGCTGATCGCCCGGCCGAGAATTCTCTGCACAAGTCCGGCTACCAATCGTCCCATAAGGAAGACAGCAGGGTGTCCGGGTGGGAAATGGATAGACCTACCCTCCGGAGCAAAGAGGACCGCCCGCTGACGTACGAGGTACCGTGAGAGTTCAACTCCCAAACTCCCACTGCCTCTTGATATTCTTCACTTGCCGCAACCGCCGGTCGAAAGCCCGGCGGTTGATTGTTTGTTTGAATTATCCTGTTTTTTGCCTTTGCCCCAGCCATACCCCCGCCAGCACCAGTCCCCCACCGAGAGCCGTCGGCAGGCCAAAGGGTTCATGCAATAACGGAATCGCCAATACGGTCGTGGCTACCGGCTCCAGATACAAATATATTCCCGCGCGAGCCGCTCCGATTTTCGCCACCCCCACCTGCCAGAACCATTGTCCGAGCGCCATCCCGGGAATCGCCAGGAACAATAGCGCCCAAACCGCCCTGGGCGACATCTGCGCAATGCGGCTCCAATCAGAAATGAACATTATATAGCAAAGGGTAACCACCAGCGCCGGAACCAGCATGGCAAAGGTGACCGCCAGCGGATCCTTTTTGCGCGAAATGTCGCGCGTCACCACCGTATAAATTGCCCAGGTGTGCGCGGAGATCAACACCAGCCAGTCGCCGGTCGATTTGAGCCATCCAAAACTTGCCAGATGCCCGCGCGACACCAGCAGAAGGATTCCGCAGGTCGCGACTGCAATCCCGGCGTACTGAAACCGGCCGAGTCGTTCTTTGAGAAACACAAACGACAATGCCGCCATCACCAGCGGCGTTACCGAGATAATCCAGCCGGTGTTGGTGGCGGTCGTGTATTGCATGCCGCTGATCTGAATGAGAAAATGGGATGTGATAACCGCCGCACCGATCAGCACTCGTGCCCACTCACCGCGCGTGAAGTCAAAGCGCACTCTTTTGAAAACAATCACCGCGAACAGAACCGGAAGTCCCAGCAACAGCCGCAGACCGAGCAGTTCTACCGGATTGACAAAGTCCAGGCAGATTTTGGTGGCTACAAATGTCCACCCCCACACGATCACCGTGAACAACAAAAGCAGGCGGGTCAGCAACGGTAGATGTCCTTCTTCGGGCGCCGGAAGAGTCTTTCGCCGCTCCGGTCCGGGAACAATTGGGGCCGGGGTTGCATTATTGACGCCAACATAAGTACATTACGGGAGCCATTCAACAACAACCGCACGGCCGATTGTGCGGATAGCGCGGAGGAGGAACTCGCATGAAGTCTTACATGTTGGCGGCGGGACTGGTCCTTGCGGTCGGGACCGGTTCGATCGCGCAAGAGGCGCCCAAGGCGCCCATTGTCAAAGACAGCAGTTGGCGAATAACCGTCACCGCCGGATTGACCGCCACCCAGACCGCGTACAGCAGTAACTGGGCGGGGGGCGAGGCCGGCTCGTTCTCGTGGGCTTTCACCTCGCTCACGCAGGCCGGAAAGCAACTGTCGTCCAAGGCCAACTCGGCCAATGTGCTCAAACTGGCTTTTGGCCAGACACTGTCGCAACAGCGTCAGCCCGATGGCACTCTTCACTGGACCGCCCCGCAAAAGTCCACCGACCTGATCGACTTCGAATCGGTGTTTCGATTCACTCTGCAGAAGTTTGTCGATCCGTATCTGGCTCTGAGAGCGGAGAGCGAGTTTTTCGACGGTTCCGTGCCGGGAATCAAACGGTATCTCAGCCCGCTCAAAACCACAGAATCCGGCGGTATCCTGAAAGTATTCAGAGATGACCCGAAGAAGCTGGTGTTCAAATCCCGCCTTGGCTTCGCCCTCCGGCAAATCTCCACCAAGGATGTAATTGACACTCTGCTGAACACCAAGTGGAACACCACCAATGACGGCGGCATAGAGTCGGTCACCGATCTGACCGCTCAGCTCCGCTCCAATCTCGGCTATACGACCAAACTCACGCTGTACAAGGCGCTGTTCTTCTCGAAATCGAAGGAAGCGCTCACCAACAACTGGAAGTCGCCGGATATGAACTGGGAGCACCTGCTGAGCGCCTCGATCACCAAGTATCTTCAAACGACGCTCTATTTTCAGATGTTGTACGACAAGGAAATCGACGCCGATGTCCGCATCAAAGAGACGCTGGGCCTCGGCTTGAGCTGGAAGTTCACTCACTAATCTCAAACGAGAGGAAGAGGTTATGCTGAAAGAATTCAAAGAGTTCGCGATGCGCGGCAATGTCATGGACATGGCCGTGGGCATTATCATCGGCGCGGCGTTCGGCCCCATCGTCGGGTCGCTCGTGGGGGATGTCATCATGCCGCCGATCGGCCTGGTGCTGGGCAATGTCGATTTCTCGAATCTTTTCTTTGTCCTCAAGGAAGGCGCCCAGGCCGCGCCGTACGCCTCGGTGGCCGCCGCCAAAGCGGCCGGCGCGGTGACGGTCAACTACGGCCTGTTTATCAACACCATCATCAATTTTATCATTGTCGCCTTTGCGATTTTTATGATGATCAAGGTGATGAACCGTCTCAAACGGGAGCAACCGGCGCCGGCCGCCGCTCCAACCACCAAAGACTGCCCCGCCTGTTGTATGACCGTCCCGATCAAAGCGACCAGGTGCGGGCATTGCACGTCCGCCATTTCGTAATTGGCCGCCAATTGTCGATCCAACGTGCCGTCAGGTGCCCTCACCTGACGGCTTCTTAATTTTGCAGGACGGAACCCGAACTCAGCGACCTGGTCCTGCCGATTCCAGCCGGAGAAGATGGCGGACCACTCAAACGAACACGCCGCCGGGTGAAATCACCCGACGGCGTCGTAATATCATCACCGGCGAGAGTATCGCCGGCAAATACGGGAAAGATTATTTCTTCTTCCCGCCCTTTTTCGCTTTCGGCTTGGCCTTGCCGGCCGCTTTTCTGGTCTTGGTAGGCATGTAGGTACTCCCTGTTTAGGTTTTTTTGTCACCGCCACATTATTGTGACGGCAATCGCTGATAATTCTATAAATCAGATCAATAAAGTCAATAAAAATAATCGGGCGCTTTCAAAAAAGCGCCCGACATTTCGTGCACCCACCTCTGAACCGCTCGCCAGAGAGGTTCCGGACAGCCGACTCGGGTCGGGCTGACCCGCAACACACACAAGGATCCTCTTACCGTTGCTACCTTCCGGTCCTGGCGGGGTTCAAAGACTCGTGTTGTACGGGACCCGGCCGTCAACGCCACTTTTCCATCGCCACCAATCGCTCGCTAAGCCCGCGGGTGGGAATTCGATCCCGGTAGAGCGGATTCCGGGTTACAGGGCACCGCTAACTCCCCATCTAGCACACTTCCGCGTCAGACAACAAACCCACCGCGCGGGTGGGCTGAGGTCAATCTTCCTTGTTCCGTAACCCACCCAACGGGTGGGGCTTTCTCATCAAATCAAATGGAGCAGATCGGGATCGAACCGACGGCCTCCACGTTGCGAACGTGGCGCTCTCCCAGCTGAGCTACTGCCCCAATCTCTCAATTGGCACGCCGAATGTAATAGAACAAACCCGCTCTGGCAAGAGCGTTTCGCCGCAACCCGCCCCGCTACTTCAACCGCCCGAAAACCAGACCCAGACGGAAGTAGGTGAACGCGTCGCTGTGTATACTGTAATCGAGCGATCCGCCCGATACCAGCCGGTACTGGCCGATCTGACCGGTAATCCCGAATCCACGGGTCATGAAATAAATTCCCTCCAGATAAAACCGCGTGGTCGTGTTGGTCACCTGGCCGTCGAATCCCTGCACGTTGGAGGCCACCGCGTATCCGAGGCCGGCGCACGGCCGGATCGCCGCCTTGCCGTTGCGAGTCATGAAACTGTATTTGATCAGCGCCGACAGGTCGAGACCGGAGGCATCAACGAGCCCGAATTTAAGACCGACGGCATCGACCGCCACGCCGACCGCCACCCCTTTATATACCGGAAAATCCAGAAACATGCCGAGTGAA
>JACRAV010000118.1 GCA_016213305.1 Candidatus Zixiibacteriota bacterium
CAGGAGATCGATCGGATGCTTGCTCCGATGCTCGAGTCGGCCCGCCTTTTCAACCGTCGATTCGGCACGACGGCGGTAGTCGCGGGGGTGGCGGGTGCGTATGATTACGAGACCGAACTTCGGAGACGCGATAACGCGGGTATCACCATTCAATATGACAATTCGCGGTCGGTCATTGCCGACTCGGACCTGGTGGTGACCGCTTCGGGGACCGCCACGCTCGAGACCGGGATTATCGGTCGGCCGATGGTGATTGTCTATAAAACGGGCTGGATCACCTACCAGATTGCGCGGCGACTGGTGAAACTCGATACCATCGGGCTGGCCAATCTGGTGCTGGGGGAAAAAGTCGTTCCCGAACTGATACAGAATCAGGCGTCCCCCGAGAACATCTCCGCGGAACTTGCGAACTACCGCGACCACCAGGAGCGATATCTGACTGTGAGGGAGAAACTGCTGACCATTCCGCAGAGATTGGGCGGTATCGGGGCCTCGGATCGCGCGGCGGAACTGATCGGACGATACTTATGATCACGCTTTATCGGATACTCACCCACATCGCGTATCTGCTCGCGTACCCGTACGGCTTTCTGAAGGCGAGAGGCGGAGCGGTGATCTGGCGGGACCGGCTGGCTATCGACACGGATGCGAAACCGGGTGACCTGTGGATTCACGCCGCGTCGGTCGGCGAGGTGAAAGTCGTCTCCTGTCTGGTGGATTTTCTTCTGCGAAGCGCGCCGAAGACCCGGATTCTGGTCAGTGTGATCACATCCACCGGATATCGGGCGGCATGTGACGAGTTCGGTAACCGAGTTGATGTCCGGTACCTCCCCGCCGATGCCGCTGTGCCGATGCGTCGTGCTCTCGGGCGGATTCAGCCAAGGATGATTGTCATTGCCGAGACCGAGATCTGGCCGAATTTTATTCTGGAAGCAAACCGATTGTCGATTCCGACCATTCTGATCAACGGTCGGATGAGCGACAAAGCGGGGAGGCGATACAGGTGGATGTGCGGTTCGGTCAGCCGTGTTCTAGCGTGTCACCGGCATTTCTTCTTCAAAACCAAAGAAGATGCCGAGCGATACGTCGTATTCGGAGTCGCGGCCGATCGCGCCACCGTGGCGGGTGACATGAAGTTTGACGCTCCGGTGATAGAAAAGGATCCGCAGGCGATTGCCGAGACCCGCCGCCGCGCGGGTGTGGCCCCCGAGGCATTCTTGCTGGTCGCCGGTTCGACCCGCCCCGGTGAAGAAGAATTGCTCATTCGGGAACTCCCCGATATCCTTTCGCACTGTCCGCGCTTTCGACTGATCGTCGCTCCCCGCCATGTCGAGCGGGCGGAGGAAATCAAGGCGCTCATCGCCCAATGCGGGCACCGGTGTTCCGTGTATGATTCCGATCAGGCGACGGTCGCGGCGGATGATATCATTCTGGTCGATCGCATGGGTGTTTTGAATGAACTGTATGCGGCCGCCGACCTCGCTTTTGTCGGCGGAACGCTGGTTGACATAGGCGGCCACAATCTGCTTGAGCCGGTCTGGGTGGGGACGCCCGTGGTGTACGGCCCGTCGCTCGCCAACGTACTCGAAGGTGCGACGTACATCGAGGCGAATCAGTACGGTCGGCGGGTGCAAACAGTCGAAGAACTGGCCTCGGTGATCGGAGCGATGTGCCGGGGAAGCCTGTCGTTTCGCGTGAAAACATCGGATGACTACATGCATTCGCCGACAGCCGTGGTCGGTGCGTACATCCTTAAGGAGTTACGTCATGCTTGAAGCGCTCTGGAAAAGAATACTGCGGCGCGGCGGCATCTCGCCCTGGTCGATTCCAGCGGCCGCTCTGTGGCTGGCGTCGCTTGGGTATCGCCTCGTGATTCGCGGGCGCTCGACAAAGCCCAAGCATCGAATCAAAGTGCCGATATCGGTGATTTCGATCGGGAACATCGCGGTGGGGGGATCGGGCAAGACGCCCATGGTAAAATTGCTGGCGCAGTCGCTGATACAGTCCGGCCTGCGAGTTGGCATCGTCTCTTCCGGATATCGGCGCTCCGGTGTTTTGCCGCTGATCGAAGATGGCCGCGCCATTGCCGCCCGTGCCGCCGAAGAGACCGGCGACGAAGTGAACATGCTGGCCCGCGACCTTCCGTACGCGCAGTTTGCCGTGCATCCCTCCAAATCACAGGGCGCGCACCTTCTGGCCGAGAAGGGGAATGTTGACGTAATCATTGTGGATGACGGGTTTCAACATCTGAAACTCCACCGCGATCTGGATGTCGTCACGTTCGATGCGGCGGTGCCGAAAGCGTGGCTGAAGCTGTTTCCGTACGGTATTCTGCGCGAACCGCTCGCGGCGCTGTCGCGGGCCGATCTGATCGTGATCACCCGGCCGGATTTCGCGCAGGACATCTCGGAACTAAAATCAGATCTTAAGCTTCGGGCACCGGGGACGCCGCTTTATACCGCCCGATTCAACGCCGGTCGGCTGATCGGCCGGAATTGGAACCTGCCAATTAAGTATCTCGAAGACAAATCGGTTCTCCTGTTCGCGGGAGTGGGGAATTTCGATTCATTACAGCGCCAGGTCCGGTCATTGTCCGGTTCGCTGGTTGAATCGGTAGAACTGGCCGATCACCAGCGGTACGATCAGCCGACGCTCGAGCGGCTACACAGACACGTGAACAAGTCCAAGCCGGATGTCGTTATAACAACAGCGAAAGACTGGGTCAAGGTCGGGGCCTTTGATTTCGGACGGGAGTTCTATTATCTTGATCTCCAGGTGGATCTTGATCCCGGTGAGGAA
>JACRAV010000116.1 GCA_016213305.1 Candidatus Zixiibacteriota bacterium
TCGACATTCACGCCAACAAACCGCAGTACGAATTCCGGCGCCGGTACGGGTCGTGGTACCTTGGGATCGGTCTCATTCTCTTTCTGGTAGCGGCTAATCTCGTGATCTGGTGGTGGGTACGGAAGCGGAAACGGGATGCGGAGAGTGTCGGACGGCGCGCTCCGTGGGAAGTTGCGTCGGAGCGTCTGGCCCGACTGGAGCAGAAAAATCTACCGGCTGAGGGCAAGTTCAGAGAGTATTACTTCGAGCTGACCGAACTGGCGCGTGACTATCTTGGCCGCATGTACTCAGCCGATGTGCTCGAGATGACCACCGAGGAGTTTCTGGATCATTTCCGCGCGGCGGAACTGCCGACGGGCATGTTCGATTCCTGCTCGGCCTTACTGCGCCATGCCGATCTCGTGAAGTTCGCGAAGTATGTGCCCGAAGTCGAGCGGTGCCACGCTGATTTTCAGGCCGTGCGCGCTCTGATCGAACAGGTCCGGGCCGACTACGAGCGCAAGCGGGCCGCCGAGATCGCCGCCGCCCAGACGCCGCCATCGCCCACCGCAATCGGGGGAGGCACGCGTGGGTAGTATCGATTTCGCCGGATTCTCCGTCAGTTTGTTCGATATGGTCGATGTCACCATTCCGGCCTTTGTTATTTTCATTGGGGGCGCGCTGCTCATGGCGGCCATGATCTGGTACTATTTGCGCCGTCGTCGGTTCAAGAGCGCCACGATCAAATATTCGGACATCCGCATCGTGACCCAGGCCGGCCGCACCTGGCGACAGCGGTACCGCTCTGTTCTGGTGGCGCTTCGCCTCACGGCGGTGGCGCTGTTTGTTATCGCCTTTGCGCGACCCCGCCACGGCACCGAAATGAGGGAGACCTCGTCGGAGGGGATCGATATTATGCTCTGCCTCGACGTTTCGACCTCGATGCAGGCGGAGGATTTCAAGCCGAACAACCGGCTCTATGTCGCGAAGGAAGAAATCAAGAAGTTTATCAGCAAGCGGCTGAACGACCGGATCGGTCTGGTGGTGTTCGCCCGCAATTCGTACACCCAGTGTCCGCTTACGACAGATTACGGCATTTTGCTCCGCTTCATAGATCAGGTTGATTTCGGGGCGGTCGAAGACGGCACCGCCATCGGCATGGCTATCGCCAACTCAGTGAACCGGCTCCGCGACTCGCCGGCCAAGTCGAAAGTGATCATTCTGGCCACCGACGGCGACAACAACGCCGGGGAAATCGATCCGCTGACCGCCGCCAATATCGCCGCCGCGTTCGACATCAAGATATACACGATCGCGGTCGGGAAGACGGGCAATGTGATGTATCCGATCGATGACCCGATCTTCGGCAAGCGTTATGTCTATCAGCCGTCGCGGATCGACGAAACAAGTTTGCGCCAGATTGCCGAGCGGACCAAAGGGAAGTTCTACCGCGCCCGCTCCGGAGAGGAATTGGAAGACATCTACACCACTATCGACCGGCTCGAAAAGACCGAAGTGAAAACTACCGCGCATATTCAGTACCGGGAATTGTTCCCGCAGTTTGCCATTATGGGATTGTTCCTGTTGGCGCTCGAGGTCCTTCTGGCCAACACCTGGTTCAAGAAACTGCCGTAGGGAAGACGTATGAGATTCGAAGACCCCGGAAAGTTCGTATTTCTCATCGGCGTGCTGGCGCTGGCGGTGTTCATGTTCTGGACGCTGGCCCGGAAGAAGCGACTTTTGGCCCTCTTTGGCGATCTGCCTTTACTGTTGAAGAACGCGCCCTACATTTCGTTCGGTCGCCAGCGGACCAAGGCCGCATTGCTCATTTTGGCCATGATCTTTCTGTGTGTGACGGTTGCCCGTCTCCAGTTCGGCACCCACCTTGAAGTGGTCAAGCGTGAAGGTCTGGACATCGTGGTAGCGCTGGATGTCTCCAATTCCATGCTTGCGCAGGATATGAAACCAAGCCGCCTGGACCGGGCCAAACAGGAAATTCGGAGTATTATCGGTCGGCTGACCGGCGACCGAGTGGGACTGGTCCCGTTTGCCGGCGACGCCTTTGTCCAGTGCCCGCTGACTATCGACTACCCCTCCGCCGTGATGCTGTTGGAAGCTGTAGATAATACTTCCGTGTCACGGCAGGGGACAAATATCTCCGGGGCCATTGAAACAGCCACCACCTGCTTCGATCAGAAGGAACGCCAACACAAGGTTCTGTTGTTGCTGACCGACGGCGAGGATCATCAGGGAGGGGCGATCGAGGCCGCCGAGACGGCCCGCAAGGATGGGATCAGGATATACACGGTCGGGATCGGCAGTCCGGCCGGGGAACCAATTCCCATGCTGGATCGTACTGGTAATAAGGTTGGGTATCGGAAGGACGAGGAAGGCGAAGTGATTGTGTCGAAGCTCGATGAAGAGACACTCCAGAAGGTCGCCCTGGCCACGGGCGGAAAGTACTACAACGCCACCCCATCGGAAATGGAGCTGGACCGGATCTTCGGCGAAATATCGAAGCTGGAGAAGAAGGAGCAGGAAGGCACGCTGGTGACCCGGTACGACGACCGGTACCAGTGGCCGCTGTTGTTTGCGCTTGTGCTTCTGACGCTTGAGTTCTTTCTTCCGGAACGCAAGAAACCGACAGGAGAGCTTGCCCGTGCGTAAAACAGCTGTGATGACGGTTCTGCTTGGCGGGTTGGTCGTTGGCGGTCCGGCATATGCCGATTATATCAAAAACGTAAAGAAGGGTAACGAGGCCTTTGCGCAGAAAGACTATATGAAGGCGCTCGAAGAATACCATGCCGCGGAGACCGATCTGCCGGTATCGCCCGAAATCGATTACAACGTCGGCGGCGCGCTTTTTGAGCAGGGGAAGTATGAAGAGGCGGTCGAAAAGTTCACCCGGGCGCTCAACTCGACCAATCCGGCGCTGGCTGAACAGGCGCACTACAATCTGGGCAACACCCACTACCGGATGCAGGATTATGTCAAAGCGATTCAATCATACGAAGAGGCGCTGAAGCTCAATCCGAAGGACATGGACGCCAAGTACAATCTGGAACTGGCCCGCAAGATGCTCAAGGAAAACAGCAAGCCGGACCAGAAGGGACAGCAAAACCAGCAGAACAAGCAGGATCAGCAGAAACAGCAATCGGACCAGGACAAGCAGGATCAGGGGAAGGATAAACAGGATCAGCAGAACGCCGACCAGAACGACAAGAATCAGGACCAGCAGGACAAGCAACAACAGCAGAAAGCGGACCCGAAGAACGCCAAACAGATGAGCAAGGAAGACGCGGAACGGGTCCTCAACGCGCTTCGCGATAACGAGCAGGACACCCAGAAACGGCTGAAGCGCCAGATCAAAGCCGGTGAATACAATGGGAAGGACTGGTGAGGTTGATTTCCATGGCCGCCATATCCCTCAAACGGTTCGGTCTGGTCCTTGGGCTGTTGCTGGTGTCGCTGAGCGCTGTACGCGCCCAAGATGATATCGATATTTCAGTCTCGCTCGACCGGGAATCGATCGGACCCGACGAACAGGCGGTGCTTCAGGTCGAAATTTCAGGTTCGATGCAGGACCTGCCCGCACCAACCATGCCGACGCTTGACAAGTTCGAGGTGTATTCGCAGGGGAGGTCGAGCAGTATTAGTGTTGTCAATGGACAGGTGAGTTCGTCGGTCACCTATCGGTATATTCTCATTCCGCAGGCATCGGGGACTTTTCCGATCGCCGGCATTTCGGTCGTGCACAACGGCAGGACGTATTCCGGAAATGCGGTGACCTTGACGGTCTCCTCTCAGGGGACACCGCCCGCCACCCGACTTCAGCAACAGGCCGCCACCCCGAATGGCCAGGGGCGCGACTATTTTCTGGAAGCATCGGTGGATCAAAGCAATCCGTACGTAGGCCAGCAGATCATCCTGACGCTCAAGTTCTGTATCGCGGTGCAATCGTACGGCTCGCCGTCGGTGGAGCCGCCTTCCACAAACGGTTTTTGGACGGAAGTCCTCGGCAACAAGCCGGGGTATTATCAAAAAATCAATAACAGGACCTACCGGGTATATGAACTCGTGTACGCACTCTATCCAAGTCAGGCCGGACCACTGACCATTGGCCGGGGGACGTTCACGACCACCGTAGCCGCGCGATCACGCTCGCGCGATCCTTATGACTTGTTCGGGGACTTCTTCGGACAGGGACAACAGATTCAGGTCAGGTCCGAGCCACTTCGGGTCATCGCGAAACCGCTCCCGGAACAGGGGAAACCGGCCGGTTTCACCGGATCGGTCGGCAGGTACTCGATTACAGCCAAGGCCAACAAGGTCGAAGTCGAGGCCGGCCAGCCGGTGACGGTGTCGATCAGAATCGAGGGGAATGGCAATATCAAGTCGGTGGCCGAACCAACCATCCCCGATCTGCCCGATTTCCGGGTGTACAAGGCATCAAGCAACGAGCAGATTTCTAAGACCGCGTCGGGAATCAGCGGGGCAAAGATCATTGAGGAAGTGTTCATCCCAAAACGTCCGGGTCAGATGGAGATTCCGTCGCTGGCGCTTGATTTCTTCGATCCGCAAAGAGGATCATACCAAACAATCAAAACCGCGCCGATCAAACTGACGGTTTCGAAACCGGAGGGATTTGCGACTTCTCCCGACTTGCCGGTTCTGCCTCCCGGAGTGACGATCGGCAGTCAGGCGCAGGATATCCGGTTCATCAAGCAGGATCCTGGAAATCTCCGGCCGAAAGGGACCTTGATCATTGGCGACCCGGCGTATGTGGTCGTCAACGCTCTGCCGGTGTTGTTGCTGGCCGGGACGGTTCTGGCTCGACGCCGGCGCGAAAAACTGGCCGCCAACGTGGGGTGGGCGAGGCATCGCTCCGCCGGCAAGCAGGCCCGCAAGCGGCTGGGGAAAGCGCGCGCCATGGCCTCTATTGAGAAAGCCAACCAGTTCCACGCCGAACTCAGCATGGCCTTCACCTCGTATATCGCCGACAAACTCAACGTATCTCCGCACGGACTGACCACCGATTCCATTGTCGAAATGCTGAAGAGCAGATCGGTGAATCCGGAACTTACCGCTCAGGTGATCAATTTCCTTCGCCAGTGCGACTTCGCCCGGTTTGCCCCCGGCACGATCACCTCGGAGGGGTTGGCCGCCTCTTTGAAAACCGCCGAAGAGTTGATGACAAAGATGGAGGAGACCAGCATTGCGTAATCTGATGCTCGTTGCCGTCATCGCCGTGGCCGGGACGCTGATTCAGGCAAGCCCTCAGACCGACTTCAACCGCGCCAACCAACTGTTTCAGGAAAAGTCATATGACTCCGCTCTGGCGGTGTATTCGAGCATCGAGGCCCAGGGGCTGGAATCGGCCGAATTGTACTTTAATATGGGGAATGCCTATTTCAAAAAGGGCGATCTGGGGCACGCGGTGTTGTATTACTTGCGCGCCAAACGGCTCAATCCCGGCGACGACGATATCGCGGCCAATCTGACTTTTGCCAGGGGGTACACCCGGATTCAGATGGAAGGAGTGCAACTCAACCCCGTCTATTCCTTTGTGGATTCAGTGCTCGGTCCCTACCGTCTGAACGTGCTGGCTTGGATTTCGTCAGCTCTGTTCATCGGCTTCTTTCTTCTGCTGACCGTTCGGTTTGGAATGGGCCTGCGTCCCGGCTGGCTCAAGGGGGCGACGCTGATGGCGGGCGCAGTTCTGTTGCTATCCGTCTTTGCGACCTCGTTCAAATACCGTCATGATTATCTGACCAGTCGCGGCGTGGTGCTGGCGGAGGATTGTCCGGTGCAGTCCGGTCCCACGGAGCAATCGGAAATCGAGCTTCGCGGCGCGCCGGGGCTGGTGGTCCAGATCCTCGGCCGGTCCGGCGAGTATGTCCATGTTCTCTTTGAAAACAAGAGGCAGGGCTGGGTCCGCCGCGACCAGATCGAGATCATTTGATCATCCCCCGGCCCGATTCCATTGCTATTTCGTTGACACTGCGAGGGGCCGGGGTCTATCTTGCCGGATTGGTATGAGGCCGAACTGATGCTGAGAGTGATAAAGAGCAAACAATTTTGGGGTGTTCTGATCGCCCTGGTGCTTCTTGGGTACTGTCTGAAGGACGTGCGGATGGCCGACTTGCGCCTGCTGGGTGCCAAGATGCAGTTCCGCTACGCCCTGGCCTCGCTGGCGGCGTCGTTCGGCTATGTGATTATTCGCGGCCTTCGCTGGAAGCTTCTTCTGTCCCAACAAAAGCGAATCCCGATCATTCGCGCCGTCACCCTGTATTCGGCCGGTCAGGTCCTGAATGTCATCATGCCCGCGCTGACCGGTCAGGTCGGGCGGGTGTTCCTGTTCGCCCGCAAGGAGGGACTCAGCAAGTCGCTTATTTTCTCGACGGTCGTGCTGGAGATTCTCTTCGATGCCGTCGCACTCATCCTGGCGATCATCTTCGGGTCGGCCATTTTCGTGATACCGAGCGAGTACCAGACTGCCGGCATCGTTCTGACCATCGCCACCGCGTCGGGGGTCGCGATCCTGTATCTTCTTTTGCATTTTCGTGAGCGGCTCGATCTGCTCTGCCACCATCGGCTGGGCGCGCGCTGGCCCGGTGTCTATGTCGGCGTCAAGAAATTTCTCAATTCATTCACCAAAGGAATTGAGCTTCTCCGGTCGAGCGGCCACCTGGTGGGAGGCGTGGCGCTATCGCTGATGCAGTGGGTATCGCACCTGCTGGTTATCTATTACCTGTTCCTGTCGTTCGGTTTGCATGTGTCTCTGGCCGGAGCGGCGATTGTCATGATCGTCAATACGATCGTCCTGCTCGTCCCTATCACGCCGGGGAATGCGGGTACTTTCGAAGTGGCGGTGTCCACCTCGCTCAAGGCCTTCTCGGTCGGACACACCGACGCCGTCCTGTGCGCGCTGGCGTTGCATCTGATCGACATCCTGCCTATCGTGGCCCTGGGCGTCGTGTTCTTCCGAATTGAGCATTTCTCGCTCAGGGAAATCCAGGACAGGCATGAAGACGA
>JACRAV010000117.1 GCA_016213305.1 Candidatus Zixiibacteriota bacterium
CCCCGGTCTTGGCTACCTTTCCGCCCGTTCAGAGGAAGATAAGTGAAAGTTGTAATTCCCGTCGCCGGTATCGGCACGCGGCTCCGGCCGCACACGCATTCCCAGCCAAAACCGCTACTCCACGTGGCGGGCCGGACGATCATTGACCATATCCTCGAGTCGATTGTCAAGCTCAAGCCCGACGAAGTGATCTTCGTGGTCGGCTTCATGGGCGACGAGATCGAAGCGCACATCCGCGCCAACTACTCATTTTCGTGCCGGTTTGTCGCGCAGGACAATCTCCTCGGTCTGGGGTACGCCCTGAATCTGGCGCTGGCGGATATCGACGCCGGACGTCTTCTGGTCGTACTTGGCGATACCATCGTCGATGCCGACCTCAATGCCTTCGTCTCGGCGGGTCCGTATGTGTTGGGTTTGCGCCAGGTGGACGATCCCGGACGGTTCGGTATCGCGGAGATCAAAGATGGCCGGATTGTCGGTCTCGAAGAGAAACCCGACCGGCCCAAGTCCAACCTGGCCGTGATCGGATTGTACTACTTTGAAGACCTGCGGACAATAAAAGCGGCGCTCTCTCAGCATATACAATCGGGCAAGACAACCAAGGGCGAGATTCAGCTTACCGATGCCCTGGAAATCATGATCCGTCAGGGGACGAGCTTTGTACCGTTCGAGGTGCGGGGCTGGTACGATTGCGGCAAGCGGGAAACCCTCCTTGAAACCAACCGCCATCTGCTGGAGATGATGAAACCGGCGACCGCCCCGGCCGGGTGTACTATCCACCCGCCTGTTTTTGTGGCCGAATCGGCCAGAATCAGCAATTCCACTCTCGGACCCCATGTGTCAGTCGCCGGTGGAGCGAGTATAACAAGCGCCGTCATCAGCAATTCGATCATTGGTGACGACGCGACGGTTGAGGATTGCCGGTTGACCGACTCGCTGATCGGCCGGCGGGCGGTGGTGAAAGGGGCGCGAGGCGTGCTCAATATCGGCGATGATTCGGAGATCCGACAGGGCTGATTATTCGTTACAGGACCGTATGGCATACAACCACGAACAGTAATTAATCACTCATAGAGGAAGGTACATGTCTAAAGATTCGTTCTTGTTTACTTCGGAGTCGGTCACCGAAGGCCACCCCGACAAAGTGTGTGACCAGATATCCGACGGCGTGCTGGACAAAATTCTCGAGAAGGACAACAAAGGGCGCGTGGCGTGCGAAACATTCGTCACGGTCGGGCTGGTCATTGTCGGCGGCGAGATCACCACGCATGCGTATGTCGATGTGCAGGACCTGGTGCGCGAGATCATCCGCGAGATCGGTTACGCCGACTCCAAATTCGGGTTTTCCTACAAAACCTGCGGCATCCTAAACGCCATCGGCACACAGTCGCCTGACATCGCTCAGGGCGTGGATATCGGCGGCGCGGGGGACCAGGGACTGATGACCGGTTACGCCTGTAAGGAAACGCCCGAACTGATGCCTCAGCCGATCATGCTGGCGCACAAGCTGGCGCGCCGACTGGCCGAGGTTCGCAAGAAGGGCGTGCTTCCATATCTTGGACCCGACGGAAAAACCCAGGTCACTCTGGAGTATGAGGCCGGCCAGCCGAAGCGGGTGGAGACGGTAGTGATCTCATCACAGCACACCGAGGAGATTCTCGATAAGACCGGCAAGAAGATCACCGGCAAATCCCGCGATGAAATTATCGAGAAGGTGGCGCTTCCGATCATTCCGAAAAAAATGATCGATGCCAAAACGCGCTTTCTGGTCAACCCGACCGGCAAGTTTGTCGTCGGCGGGCCGCAGTCCGATACCGGCATGACCGGGCGGAAAATCATCGTCGATACCTACGGCGGCATGGCGGCGCACGGCGGCGGTGCCTTCTCCGGAAAAGACCCGACCAAAGTGGATCGCTCCGCATGTTACATGGCTCGGTATATAGCCAAGAATGTCGTCGCCTCCGGTCTGGCTTCCAAATGCACGATCCAGATCGCTTACGCTATCGGCGTCGCCAAGCCGGTTTCGCTTATGATCTTCACCGATCGCACCGCCAAAGTGCCGGAGAAACGGCTGGTCGAGCTGGTGCACAAACATTTCGATCTGACCCCGCGAGGAATCATCCAGGAACTCGATCTGCTCCGCCCGATTTATCGCAAAACTGCGGCGTACGGACATTTCGGCCGCACCGAAAAAGAGTTCACCTGGGAACGGACCGACAAGGCAAAACTGCTGGCAAAGGAAGCGTAACGACATGGCTGTAAAACACGACGTCAAGAATCTGAAACTGGCCGCCGAGGGCCGGCGCAAGATCGAATGGGCCGAACGCAGTATGCCGGTGCTTCGCCTTATCCGCGAGCGTTTCGCCAAAGAGAAACCGCTCAAGGGGGTCAACATCGCCGCCTGTCTGCATGTGACGACCGAAACCTCCAACCTGATGCTCACACTGAAGGCCGGCGGGGCCAACCTCGCGCTCTGTGCCTCCAACCCGCTCTCCACGCAGGACGACAATGCCGCGGCGCTGGTCGCCGAGTACGGTATTTCGACCTTCGCCATCAAGGGGGAAGACAATAAGACGTACTACCGGCATATCAATCAGGCGCTCGATCTGAAACCGAATATCACGATGGACGACGGCGCCGATCTGGTGAGCGAAATCCACAAGAAACGCCGCGACCTGATCGAGAATGTGCTGGGCGGCACCGAGGAAACAACCACCGGCGTCATTCGTCTTCGCGCCATGGCGCAGGACAGCGCCCTGCAATTCCCGGTGATGGCCGTCAACGACAGCAAGACCAAGCACTTCTTTGACAACCGATACGGCACCGGTCAATCGACGCTCGACGGTGTTATCC
>JACRAV010000121.1 GCA_016213305.1 Candidatus Zixiibacteriota bacterium
CCGCCACATCGGCAAAAGTGGCTCGTATACCCAGATCGATGCCCGAACGCAATCCCCGGCCATACACAATCAGCGGCACATACTCGCGGGAGTGATCGGTGGAACTCTTGATCGTCGGGTCGCACCCATGATCGGCAGTGATGAGGAGCATGTCATCGTCCCGGACTACTTCCAGAAGCTCCCCCAGATATCGGTCGTATGCTTCCAGGGCCTTGGCAAAATTCCCCTCGTCATTGCGATGTCCCCAGAGCTGGTCGAAATCGACCAGATTGGCAAAAATCAGGGCGTGCTCGGTATCCGTGCTTACCGCCTCAATCGTCTGTTCCATCACCTCGGCGTTGTTGGCTGTCTTTATGGCCGTCGTGATTCCCCGTCCGGCAAACAGGTCATATATCATGCAGATCGAAAGCACTTTGTCGCCGCGAGCCGTCAGAACATCAAGAAGCGTATCTGAGGGGGGAAGCCGCGAGAAGTCTTTCCGTCGCGGTGTGCGCACGAACCCCCCCGGCTCACCCACGAACGGTCGCGCAATCACCCGACCGACATTGTACGGTCCCACACACAACTCCCGCGCTTTTTTGCAAATTTTGTATTGTCGCTCAATCGGGTAAACTGATTCATGGGCCGCCACCTGAAAGACGGAATCAGCCGAGGTGTACAGAATCAACGCCCCGGTTTTCAGATGTTCCGCCCCCAATTTTTCGATTATCTCGGTTCCGCTGGCCGCAATATTCCCAATTGTTTTGACTCCTACTGCCGCCTCGAACCGCGCCACCAGTTCCTTTGGAAAGCCGTGTGGAAACATCGGAAACGGCTCGTCGATAACAACCCCGCCGATCTCCCAGTGACCGGCGGTGGAGTCTTTCCCCGGCGATGCTTCCGCCATCCGCCCAAAACTCCCTGCCGGCCTTTCTGCCGGGTCCACACCGAGAATCGTCGCTATATTCCCCAGCCCCAATCGCTGACTGTGGGGCATCCTCAGCCCGCCGACCGCCCGAGCCAGATTGGGAAGGGTGGCCGATCCGGCGTCGCCGTACTGGGCGGCATCCGGAAGTTCACCCACGCCGCAGGCATCGAGAATCAAGATGATCGTCCGGGTCGATTTCACAGCGGCAATCTACATCATACCATGCCGGTTGCAACAAAAACGCCGCCCTTTCCAGAGCGGCGAAATTGACATACCGGGTCAGGTGTCGAGGTGTTTACTTTTTCTTAATTTCCTTCAAATCCATCGTCACGTCGTACACCACATGAACCGTGTACGCGATATCCTGCCCGTCGCGCCGTTTCAGCCGATCGCCATCGAGTACCCATTTCTCATTCTGCGCCACGGTGAAACCGTCCTTGTAGGCAAAATACATGACCCCTTCATTCGAAATCCGATCCACCCCCCGGCGCCGCGTCGAATCGCTGGGAGCGGCGTCGAACGGAAGCACCATCTTGCCGGTGTACCCGACCGCCACGCATTCATACCCCTGCCTCTTTTCAACGCCCGTGATGGTGTAGGTCGATGAAACATTCACCGGCTTGCCGTCCACCGTGACGCTGAATGTCTGGGTCCAGACATGTCCCACCGCCACCGGCTGAGCCGGAAAGACCGGCGTCCCCTGGCGGAAATATTCCTTCCAGTAGGTCGCATACTCGGCTTCCTTCCCATCGCCCATCTCCATGTCGAGCACCCGACCGCTCGGAGCGATATACATCGTCATATCCGGCGATGTCTCGGTCGTATCGACCGTGGTCGAATCAAGCCGATTCTCCGTATGTCGCTTTGATGATGTCTTCTGCACAATTTCGAAAGTCGTGTCATCGACCACCCGACGCACATCGAACTCGATCGTGGTCGTGACCGTATTGAGCCGGTCGGCAGTCATCGAATCTTTCTCCCGCGAAACAACCGTTCCCTTGACGATTTGTTCGTAGTCGAGCGTCGAACCGGGAACGTAATTGAACTTCAATAGATACGTCGGCGCCGACTGACTGCAACCCAGGACCAGGCAGACCGCCGCCGCGAACAGTAATACGATTGTGAGGGGCTTCTTCACGTTTTGTTCTCCTTGACCGGGTCTAATATATGCGAAGCAGGCCGGGAAGGAAGTTAAAACGCCCGACCATTCCGGGACCCCCCATCAGGATACTGGCCTGGCCGATTCGGCGCTGGTCGCCCAGGGTCAGCGGACCGCCATCGGGTGACTTCAAAAGTTCCGCCATCTCGGCGGTCACTATTACTTGATGGGGCTGGTTACTCAGGACAACTGCCGGACGATCATGCCGCGAACCAAGCACCAGCGCGATCGCCAGTAGGGCAATCGAGGCCGCCACCGACAACACCGATCTCATTACCGGCATATACGAGTGGCTGTCCACCAAAGTGTCGGTCTGTTTTTGTTCGCGGTCGGCGGTGAGTACCGTCTTCGCCAGCACCCGATCCCTGGCCTGATCCCAATAGTCGTCGGGTGGCTGAACAGGGGGGACGTAGCCGCTCATCAACTGTTTCAGACTCTGCTGTGAGGCGAGTTCTTCACGGCACGTTGCGCACCCGGTCAGGTGCTCATCGGCGCGCCGCATTTCATCGGTTGATAACTCCCGATCGACATACCGATCAAGAATCGACCGAAACTCGAGACAGGTCATTATTGCTCCTTTCTGGCCAGCCGTTTCGCCAGAATCTTCTTCAACTTGGTACGAGCGATGTGGAGGTTGGAGCGCACCGTCGCCTCCGGACAGTCCAGCATCACCGCGATTTCCGCTTTGGAATACCCTTCAACATCGTGAAGAACCGCGGTTAGCTTCTGCCGGGGGGGCAGGGTGTCGAGCGCTTTCTGAATCTCCATCATCACATGCTTGTCGGTCCAAATCTCTCCGGGGGTACGTACCCGGCGCGACAGATCTATCTGAACGGCGGATGGCAACTCGCTCAGGTCTTCGGTGCTGGCCTGACCCTTGCGCTTCCTCAGCAGATCGATCGCATAGTTCGACGCAACTCGAATCACGAACGACGTGAAATTAGCTACATGCTCAAGTTCCTTTCGCTTGCGGTATATCCGTACAAACGTTTCCTGCATCACTTCGTCGGCGTCAAGATGATTCCCAAGTGTCTGATACGCCAGGAAATACACCTTCTTCTGAAACCGGGCCATCAGCTCGCCGAACGCCAGATCGTCGCCCTGCACGAACCTTTCCAAAAGCGCCGGAATCGACTCACTCATATCGCCAACATGCTATTAACTGGACGGTTACGGGGCTCGCGATGTTCAGCCCTATTTTCTGTTGACCCCGGCATAACGATAGCTTATGCTTGTCGGCGCTTGTTGTCAATTTGTTTTTGGACAACAACTTAGAGTAAGATTAGAACCACTATGGACACCGCCCAGATTTACGCCCGACGATACAAGTTTTTTGCCGTCGGGGCCATAGGGACCTTTATGGCCACCCTCGACGGGTCCATCCTCAATGTCGCCCTTCCCACCATCTCCGAAAATCTCCACTGCGACATTCATCTGGTTGCCTGGGTCTTGCTCTCGTATTCGCTGACCCTCGTCTCGCTCATGCTACCGTTCGGTGCCTGGACCCAGATCAAGGGGTTTGCCTTCGCCTACCAATTCGGATTCATATTCTTCATGGCCGGCTCGACCCTGTGTGCGCTCAGCCACAGCATTGAACTTCTCATTATCGGCCGCGTCGTCCAGGCCATCGGCACCGCCATGTTTGCGGCCATCGGGCCCGGTCTGGCCTCCACCGTCTTTCCACCGGAAGAGCGGGGGAAAGGGCTGGGGCTGATGGTGATGATGGTCGGCGCCGGATTCATGGTCGGCCCACCGCTCGGCGGAATGATGCTATCGTTTCTGCCGTGGCAATCACTGTTCCTGGTCAACCTGCCTGTGGGGGTGCTGGGCCTCTATATGACCGCCAAATATTTCCGCCTCTTGGAGCGACCCGCCATCCATCGAAAATTGCCTCTCCGGGGTGCCGTCTCAGTCGCTGTCGCGCTGGTGACACTGGTATTCGGGCTTTCAATGCTCAAGGACCATCTCTTCTCCGACTGGCAGGTCTGGGTGGCAGGACTGATTTCATTGATCGCGACCGCCGTCTTTATCCATGCCGAAAATATTCCCGGTCAGGCGCTCATTGGAACCGACATCTTTCGCAACAAACAGTTCAGCGTCGCCGTGGCCGCCCAAACCACTCATTTCATTTCTTCCTCCGGCGTGGCGGTGCTGATACCGTTCTACCTTGAAAAGGTCCGTCACCTTGAACCCCGCCAGGTCAGTCTCTATCTGGTAATTGTGCCGATCGCCATGTTCATGCTCGCGCCTCTCTCAGGGAAGATGTCCGACAAGATCGGTCCCCAGAAACTCACCATCGCCGGCATGGTCGGACTCGTTCTGGGACTTTACATGATGTCCCGCCTCGACATCAACACCGCCGGCCTCTACATCGCCGCCTCCCTGGCCGTCATTGGCGGCGGAGTAGGCCTCTTCAGCACCCCGAACTCTTCCGCCATGATGGGGGCCGTGAGACCGGACCAGCGCGCGATCACCTCCAGTATCCTCGCGACCAACCGCAACATCGGCATGTCAATGGGGATCGCCCTGGCGACCGGGTTGTTCACCTACTTCCAAACCCGCTATGCTCAACTGGGTGACGAACGCCTGATCTTTGTCACCAGTTACCGCCCTGTTATCTATGTCGCCGTCGGTATCGCCATGATCGGCCTGATTCTCTGCCTGGCCCGTCCCGTGACCAAACCTGTTGACACTGCCGCCTAAAGGGGTTATTATCGCCAGTCTATACGCCTGACTGGGGCCATAGCTCAGCTGGGAGAGCGCTTGACTGGCAGTCAAGAGGTCGGGAGTTCGATCCTCCCTGGCTCCATTTCATTTCAGGCGTCTTTCTGCTAAAGGCAA
>JACRAV010000124.1 GCA_016213305.1 Candidatus Zixiibacteriota bacterium
CGTGTGACCTGACGGCCATTCCCAGTGATGTAGGGCACGAGCCCCGTGCTCGTGCCGTCTTTTCTTCCGCCTCTGATGGCAGGAGCGCAGGGCTCCTGCCCTACCCTACCGAACATCGGAAAATGCTCCTTTGTACATACGATACAAAGTATCGTCGTGTCGAGCGTAGTCGAGACACGAATCTCTCGTCCCCCGCAATTTCCCAACCAACTCGCAGGTGATTGTTCGTCCGCCTATCTGTACGAAGGGATACGTGTATGATTACTTGCCTATTGTCTGTGCGGCGCTTGCGACAACTAACCGTCTTGCCGGAGGAAGAAGAATGGCGGGTCCCCTGAATTTAACGAAACGAACCCAATTTCAGAAACCGGGCGGATCAGCCCCTCTAGAGTTCGCGGGCAGAGCAAATCGAACCCATTTCGGTCGTCTGCCGCTTCATGTCAGGATGGCGGTCGGACCGGGCGATCCGACCTGTGCGAAGATGTTGCTACAAAGAAACGGTTACTTGCCGGTTTTCCTGCGGGCCTGGTTGACCTTGAGGGTGTGACCCATCAGGTCGCTTCCGTTCATGCCGGAGATCATCGCCCGGCCATCGGCCTCGGTGGCGACATCGACAAACCCGAATCCGCGCGAGGTTCCGTCCACGGAACTGCGGGCGATATTGACCCGTTCGACTTCCCCGAAGGCGCCGAACGCCTTGCGGATATCGTCTTCCACCGTGTCGCTGGTCAGATTATTAACATAGATTTTCATGCTGGCTCCTGTTATTAGGTGCGCCGTCCGTAGCGCGCTCGTGGTCCCGACCCGCCGCCTGCGGGTTTGCGCTCTTCATCCCGGCTACGATCCCAGGGCGCTTTGCGGGGATTTTCGATCTTATTGCGGCGCGCTTCGGAATCGGCCCGGGCCTCGGTCACCTCGATGGCGCGTCCCATCATTTCCAGGCCGTTGAGTTCGGCGATGGCCGTCCGGGCCTCGCTCTCCACCGGCATATCGACAAAGGCATAGCCGCGGGAGTCGCTACTGTTGTGTTCGCGCGCGATGGTCGCCGACGTTACCTGTCCGAACTGCTCAAAGGCCGCGCGCAAAAAATCGTCCATGATCTCAAATGCGAGATTGTCTACAAAGATCTTCATTACTTTTTGGTTTCGTTACTCGTGAAAGTTGGCGGATGAGTCCAGCCCGCCGAAGCGGGCCGGACTTTCCGCGCGCATCAGACCGCCGCCGGGCTAGGCCCGGGACGGTGTATCTTGCATTACCAGGACCGACGATTGCGGTCACCGCCGCCGCCGCCGGACCGACCACGGCCACCGCCGCCGCCGCCACGGGCGCCGCCGCCACCGCCGCCTTCAGTGCGAGGCCGGGCCTCGTTCACGCTGAGGGCGCGACCCTTAAGCTCCTGGCCGTTGAGGCCGGCAATCGCCGACTGAGCGGTGTCTTTGCCGGGCATTTCAACGAAGCCAAATCCTCGCGGTTCGCCACTGAACTTGTCCTTGATGATGTTGACGCTTGTGACTTCGCCAAAGCGTTCGAACGCCTGACGAATGTCGTCTTCCGTTGCGTCATAGGACAGGTTTCCTACGTAGATGTTCATTCTACTCTCCTTATTCGTTTATCCAACCGCCGACGTCTCCTAAGATTCGTTCGTCACGACGGACAAACTGGTTCGTGCGCATTATTGCGCAAGTGCGACTGGCTTAACGATTCGACAAGGATTGACTTTTGAGCTCAAGGCTTGAGAAACTATTAACAGGGCACCATATGGTTACACAGCTATGATACGCAGTAAAACACCTAAAGTCAACAATATTCGCTTATCTTCTGCCGGACATCGATTTGAGCGGCCTCCGGCAAGAACATTTTTTCCCACTTGCGAATTGCCATATTTCATAAAGTGCTACCGGTGATAGGTCGTTGGCTCTCCATGCCTTACGGGAATCTGGGCGGTCGGCGCAACCCCGGGGCGGGGAGTCGGGCTTTCGCCGATTATTTGGACCTATGACATCTTTGTTTTCTTGACAAGCCGAAGCCGTCATCGCTAATTTTTGCGTATAACAAACAGGTAACCGAGTTGAAAAACTCATCACACCAATTCACAATCTGACGGAGGTATCTGTATGATGAAACGAATCGGAATGCTGACAATCCTGCTGGCGTTCGCGTGCGGCCTGGTCTGGGCAGGCGACGCCGCGAAAATGCCGGCGGGGAATTCGCCGATGGCGGCGATGAAAGACGCGATGATGAAATGCTACGTCTGCAAGAATGTCGCGTCCAAGTTTGACGAGATCGGCCCGATCGGCATGGAAGCGGTACAGCTCAACGACGGCGTCGAATTCCGCCACTGGGTGGTGAGCAATGATCCTAAAAAGGTCGCGGCCTTCCACTCGGCGTGCAACGCCTGCAGTGCGGCCGGTCAGGAAACGGTGAACTGGACCGACGACCGCGCAAAGACCGACCTGTGCGAATTCTGTCAGGGCCTTCGGGCCGCCGCGAAGGCAGGCGCGCATATCAGCCAGGGTTCGACCAAGAACGCCGACGTTTCGGTCTGGACATCGTCCGATGCGGCTGTTCAAGCTCAACTGAGTGGGCTTCAGAAGAAGTGCGAACTGATGGCCTCATCGATGCAGGCCCCGGCGGGCAAGACCTCGGCCGAGAAGTAAGATTTTCTCTGTCGAAGGATTGAGCGGCAGGGTCTGCCCGGCGATCGTCGGATACGACCCGCCGCTTTATTTTGTCACGTAGATGACCCAGGGAGCGATCTGGGTCTCGCTGACCCACTCGTACGGCTCATCCGCTTTCGCCAGCGGCAAGTAAGTCGCCGCAAGCTCCAGTCCTGAGCGGGTAAACAGCTGGCGATAGTCGGCGTCAGTCCACAAAATGTCCTCGACCGGCCGGTTGTCGCCAATACCTTTGATGATCGTCCTGACGATGTCGCCGCTTTTTGCTGTCCGATTCTCGACAAACTGGACGCTCGAAAATGATGCCCACTCGTTGCAGTACATGTCGGGCGTTGAGTCGAGAAGGATGATCGTGCCGCCGGAGGCCAGCAGAGCACGCAGTCCCCGCAGTAGCGACGTCCGGCGTTCGACCGACGGAATATTGTCGAACGTGAAAATGGCGGTGATAAGATCGAATCGGCGCGCTCCCAGCGGCGTGAAGTCACCGTCGCGAATGACCAGATACTCTCCGCCCGGGTCGATCTTTCTGGCTTTGGCGACCATTTCGCCCGAGATGTCCACACCCGCCGCATTGAATCCGAGCTTCTGTACGAAGCGCGTCGAGCGCCCCGTCCCGCAACCGAAATCGAGAGCGTTCGTGCCGCCCGTATGTTGGCGAATGATTTCCGGAAGGTCGCGGTAGGCGAGGTGGTAGGTGTCCCGGAATTCGAGCTTGGCGTACGCTTCGGCTCGGGTGGAATCCTGATACGAGTTTGAAAAATCCATCTGACTTTTCCCTCAATCCACGGAGTCGTCAGGCCGACTTTGCTTTTCCGGCGCCGATCGGTTCATACACCAGCGCCTTGGTCGGGCAGAAGTGCGCACAAACCGGATCGCCTTTACAAAGGTCGCACTTCACCACCAGTTTGTTCTGCTGATCGAACAGCGAGCATCCAAACGGACAGGCGGCCACACAGGCCATGCACCGGACGCAGATATTCGCATCGAGGTCCATCGCGCCGGTTTCCGGATTGCGGGTGATGGCGTTGACCAGACAGGAATTGGCGCAGGCGGGGTCCTCGCACTGCAGGCAGGTGACCGGCACATACAGCTCGGGAAATCCGCCCGACTGGGGATAAATCCGGCTCATGCTGGGCTTGCCGTTCACGGCATGAGTGAACGAGCAAGCGAGTTCGCAGGTGCGACAGCCGGTGCACAGAATCGGAGTGACGATGAAGCGCGATTCCATGTGCGTCATCCTTCCTTCTGCCAGTGCGTGATCTTGCCGAAGGTCATCGCGGTTTCGGTGCGGTGCGCGCGGTCGCCAAGTTTGAAATACTCCTGCGGAATCCGGCGGTGTTTCGACAGATAATCGGCAAATTCGCGCGTGATGGTCGGCTGGCCGGATTTCTCGCAATGGAGCAGTTCAAATTGCTTGCCCCAAATTTCGCGGGTGCCGGCTTTGTCGGTGTATTTGATATAATTGGTCGGGCAGACATTGGCGCAGGAGAGACATCCGACACATGCCTCGGGCGCCTGCCAGAGCGGGGGGGCGATTTCTTTTCCATGACCGCGATTGGCCGCCGAAATGGCATGAAACCCCATCTGATCGCAGACGCGGGTACAGAGGCCGCAAAGTATGCAGTCGTTGCCGTCGGGGACGGTTTCAAAGCTGGTTTGATTAATTCCGTATTCGGCGGCCCAGCCGCGCACGACCTCGGACTGCGGCGAGCGGGCGAGGTAGAGATCGAGAATGGTCTTGCGAAGTTCGATCACCTGCGGCGTGTGGGTGCTGACAATCAGCCCGTCTTCGACCGGATACAGGCAGGAGGTAACCTGGCCGGTCCATCCCTTCCAATCCTTGTGGGTGATTTCGACCGTGCAAAGCCGGCAGGCGCCGTACGGTTCGACTGCGTCGTGGTGGCAGGGGGCAGGGATATCGATCTTCTCGCGGCGGATGACTTTCAGGAGCATCTCGCCTTGTTCCGCC
>JACRAV010000125.1 GCA_016213305.1 Candidatus Zixiibacteriota bacterium
CAGCCGTTCCCGCCGCTTACAGTGCACCCGCCACAGCTCGACATTCGGAATCCGGCTGATCTTTTCCCAGACCTCCGCCGCGCCCGGACGCTCCGTGTACCGCTCCCCGAAATACGATTCATACAATTCTTTGAGATCGTGGGATATCCACGACGCCGGGTGGACCCCGTTTGTGATCGACCGGATCGGCACCTCGTCAACCGGCAAATTCGGCCAGATATGGTGCCACATCTGACGGGACACCTTGCCGTGTAATTCCGATACGCCGTTGCAGAACGCCGCCGATTTGAGCGCCGCCACCGTCATCCCGAACTGCTCGTGTTCGTCGCCGGGGTTCACCCGCCCCATCGACAGGAAATCCTGCCAGTTCAGACCCAGCTGTCGGACGCTGTCGCCGAGATACCGCTGGCAGAGCACCGGGTCGAACTTCTCATTCCCCGCCGGCACCGGCGTGTGCGTGGTGAATACCGTCGTGGACCAGACATGCTGCGCCGCCTCGGCATAACTCAGCTGGCGCTCCTGCATCAAGAATCGCATCCGTTCCAGCGTCAGGAACCACGAGTGACCTTCATTGCAATGGAAAATATCCGGCTCGATGCCCATCAGTTTGAGCGCCTTGACCCCGCCGATACCGAGTACGATCTCCTGACGGATGCGCATATCTTTGTCGCCGCCGTACAACACATCTGTGATCTCGCGGGCTTTCGACGAATTCTCCGGCACGTTGGTATCGAGCAAATAGAGCGGAATGACGCCCACATTCACCTGCCAGATGCCGATCTGCACCGGAACGCCGTCGAGCGTGAGACTGACTCGAAGCGGCTCGCCGTGCTCATCTCTGACCAGCTTGACCGGCATATGATACCAGTCGTTTTCTTCATATCGTTCCTGTTGCCACCCGTCGGCCGCCAGATGTTGCCGGAAGTACCCATAGCGATAGAGCAGTCCCACCGCCACCATCGGCAGGCCCAGATCGGACGCTGATTTCAGCGTGTCTCCCGAAAGCACTCCCAGGCCGCCGGAATAGACCGGAAGGCCGGTGTCCATGCCGTATTCCAGCGAAAAATAGGCGATCTTTCCGTCGGCGAGACCCGAATACTTGTACTGGAACCAGCGCTTCTGTTGAAGATAATAGCGATACCGGCGGTACACTTTGTCCAGTCCCGCCAGAAAGGATTCATCTTCCGCCAGTTTGTGTAACCGCTGTTGCGACAGTCGGGAAAGCACGTCAATGGGGTTCTGCGCCGTTTCTTCCCATAGGTCCTGATCCATCCGGATAAACAGGTTGACCAGGTCCCAATTCCAGGAATACCAGAGATTGTTGGCCATCTCCTGTAACGGCGCAAGCCGTTCCGGGACACTCGGAAGCACCAATAACTGTCTTACGCGCACGATCCCTCCAGGCAACAGTCCCGCTTTTCATGGCCGGACATCGTCATAATAGGCGTATTGTCGGAACGATGGCGGGAAAGGTTTACCAGCGCGTAACGATTGATCGCGACAATTCTATGTCTCATCGGAGCTTCCATGCTTCAATCATCGGCTGTTTTTGCCGATACTTGCTTAAGATATAGCAAAACTTCGACCGGAAGAAACTTGTTTTTTGGTCCCGCAAGGGTATAAACTACTGGTATATGAGACATTCGACCAGACGACTTGGCGTACTGACCGGCGGCGGCGACTGCCCCGGATTGAATGCGGTGATTCGGGCCATTGTCCGAACCGCTCATAACGATCACAATATGGAAGTCATCGGCTTTGCCGACGGCTACGAGGGCCTGATCGAAAATCGCTATCGGATTCTGAACACGCAGGATGTCTCCGGCATCCTGTCGCGAGGCGGCACGATCCTCGGCACCTCCAACCGGGCCGATCCGTTCAAATATCCGGTTCTGCAGGGTGATCACGAATATGTTTATCTCGATCGCTCCGATCAGGGGGTGCTTAATTTCGAGTCCCTTGGTCTTGATTCGCTGATCGCAATCGGCGGCGACGGTACCATGGCCGCCTCGGCCGGAATGGCCGCCAAGGGTCTGCCGATTGTCGGCGTGCCGAAAACGATCGACAATGATCTGGTCGGCACCGACGTCACCTTCGGCTTCGACTCCGCACTCACCATCGCCACTGAGGCCATCGACCGGATTCACACCACCGCCCAGTCGCATCACCGGGTTATGATCATCGAAGTTATGGGTCGATACGCCGGCTGGCTGGCGTTGGGATCAGGACTTGCCGGTGGGGGAGACATTATCCTTCTTCCCGAAATCCCCTACGAGCTGAACACAATCTGCGAGGCCATCAAGCGTCGCAACGCCGAAGGGAAGAACTTCTCAATCGTTGTGGTTGGCGAGGGCGTCCGCTCCGTCGGCGGTCAGATGCATGTCAGCCGCACCATTAAAAACTCGCCCGACACCATTCGCCTGGGGGGCATCTCGCACCAGATCGCGACCCAGCTGGAAGCTCTCATCAACATTGAGTGCCGCGTGACCATTCTCGGCCACCTGCTTCGCGGCGGCTCTCCGACCGCGCATGACCGCCTGTTGGCCATGCGATTCGGTGTCGAAGCCGCGCATATGGCCGCGGAGGGAAAACATGGCCGGATGGTGGCGCTCAAAGGAACCGATATCTCATCCGTGCCGATCAGCGAGGTCGCCGGCAAACAACGCAAAGTCACTCCCGACCATCCTTGGGTCAAAGCGGCGGTATCACTGGGCATCTGCCTCGGAGCGCCGGTGGGGCAATTAACGGAAGAATACGCGACCCAATGAACCGGTTCGTCCCTGTCGCAGGGCCTCGAAAATGAGTTTGAAAAAAGGTAAGTCTCTCATGGCATTGAACGGCAACCGAAAACGAATGATCGACAGGATTAAGACCTCGCCCGCTTACCGCGTGGCGTACGAGGACCCAGATTTCCTTGCCGCCCGGGTGACTCGCCCCAGCCGTCTTCAGTTGGAGCTTCTCAAGGCCGACCTCCTCATGCAGGCCCATCAGATAAACTCGACCATCGTCGTCTTCGGAGGCACCCGTATCGCCGAGCCGAAAGTCGCGCGGGCCTCCGTTCGCGATCTGGAAAGCAAAGCCAAAAGGCGTCCGAATGACCCCAATATCAAACATCGTCTGGCCGTCGCCCGGGCCATTCTGGAAAAATCCCGGTTCTACGATGAAGCCCTTGCCTTCGCCCGCATGGTCTCCATCGAATGCGGCGGATGCGCGCCGCACGAATATGTCATCGTCACCGGCGGCGGACCAGGCATCATGGAAGCCGCCAACCGAGGGGCTTACGAAACCGGGGCAAAATCGATCGGTCTCAATATCACCCTCCCGATGGAACAGGAACCCAATCCGTACATCTCCCCCGAACTATGCCTCCAGTTCCATTATTTTGCACTGCGCAAAATGCATTTCATGATGCGGGCCAAAGCGCTCGTGGCTTTTCCCGGCGGATATGGAACGCTTGACGAGCTGTTTGAAGCGCTCACCCTTGTCCAGACGCGCAAAGTCGAACGTCTGCCTATCGTTCTCTTTGGCGAGAAATACTGGCGGCGCGTCATCGACTTCGATTATCTGGTGGAGGAAGGGACGATCGATCCCGACGATATCAACCTGTTCGTTTATGCCGACAAAGCCGCCGATGCTTGGAAGTATATCAAGTTCTTCTGGCAGAACGGCGCTAATCATACCAAATAGGCTTTCTGCCGCGTCTCAGCCCACAGCGGCAGAAAAAAAATCCGGACCGATGTAACCTTAGCTGGTCCATTTCGTACTGATTGTATGAC
>JACRAV010000126.1 GCA_016213305.1 Candidatus Zixiibacteriota bacterium
TATTTTCTGGTAGAGAATCGACAGCGGACCGGGTTCGACACCTGGCTCCCCGGTTGCGGGGAGGCGATCTGGCATATCGACGAGCGATCATCGGAGAACTACGATGACGCTCACCGACTGGTCGATCTGGAGGAGATGGACGGGACGGAGAACAATTCGGCCGGCGACCTTTGGCTTAACAAGAGCTTTAACGATTCCAGCACACCCCACAGCTGGTCCAACGCGGGGTATCCCACGGGCGTTGCTGTTTCGGTGGTTTCCACGGTCTGTGGCGCGTCTCTGACTTCCAACTTTACGGTTGGTCAGACCCCGGCTTCACGGGCGTGGTATGTAAGCATGACGGGTAGCGATGAGGCGGGGGACGGCACCGCCAGTCTTCCCTTTCGATCGATTCAGTATGCGGTCGATGCCAGTCGGGCGGGGGAGAACGTCATTGTGGGTAGCGGGAATTATTATGAACGTGTGTACGTAAACGCAGGGATCACTCTACAGGGGTCCGGCATGGATTCGTGTTACATTGATGCCGACGGGACGAAGTGCGGCGTGGTAGTCGGCAACGGGCGCAATTTCCGTATGTCCGGCTTTACCGTCCGCAGTATCGGGGGCACGCCCAATACAGGAATCGAAATCGGTCAGGACTGTAGCGGGGTCATACTATCCGACAACCGGATTATGGGTGTTCCGATCGGGATCGTCATGTCGTCCGGGGACAGTTTGAATCTGATCACGCGGAACATGATAGTATCCGCGCCGCAGGCATCAGGAATATTGTTCAGCGCAGGGGCAAGGTGCAAGATTGTGGGGAACACATTCTACGGCGGTTCGACGGCGATAGACTGCCGCGACGGCGACATACTTGTTGATGGAAATATCATTGCCAGGTTCACTACCGGCGTCTATCATGATGTCGGGTTGTGCGCGGTTCAATACAATGATGTGTGGCAAACCACTCAGCCGTATATTTCATCGTCCGGCGCCTTTGCACCTTCACCCGGGACGGGGGAGATTTCCGCCGATCCGCTCTTTGTGGATTCAAGCGTTCTTGATTTCAACCTGGGGTGTGGTTCGCCATGCATCGATGCTGGAAACCCGGATGCCTCGCTTGATCCCGACGGAACACGGATTGATATGGGGGCGCTCCGGTTTGACTGGGGTGACAGTACGAATCTCAAGCCAAACCAGGTGCAGGGGGTGGCCGCTTCGGACAATGAGTGCTGGGCGGTCACAGTCACCTGGACTGATATCAAGAAGGAGTGGGGATATAGAATTTTCAGAGATGGTGAGGAAATCAACTCGGTCGGCATGAACGTCGTGAAATATGTTGATACGAAGACTAAAGCCGCGACACGTCATGCCTATTCAGTCTGCGCATTTAACCGATGTGTCGCCGGGGCTGTCTCAATGTCCGACACCGGATGGAAGGCGCCCGATCTAGTGACGGGAGTATCGGCATCCGACGGTTGGTGCAATGCTGTTGTGGTGAACTGGACGGACCTAGACAGGGATGAGGGATATAGAATTTACAGAAACGATTCATTGATTGGCTACGTCTTTATGAACGTAACGACGTTCTACGATACCGCCGGTGAATTAGGGGCGCGATATGCGTACTCAGTTCGTGCCGCCCGCGACTGCGGGCTGGGTCCCGCGTCGGTTACCGACACGGGCTGGAAGGGCACGTTGACCCCGCAGGTTACCGGCGTGACGGCGAGCAGGGGCGATTGCTACGGAAATATAATCGTGCGGTGGTCGCGCGCTCAGAGCGACCTGTATTACAGAATATTGGTTGACAGTCAGGCCATCGATTCGGTCGCTACGGGCGTCACGCAGTGGACTTACAAAGCACCCCAATGCTCTCGCTGGTACAAGATGGCGGTTCAGGTTGTCACTCCGTGTGGCGCCGGTCAGGTGTCGGTGCCGGACAGCGGATATACCGAATGTAACCCACCGTCGGCGCCCTATCTCAGCGTGTCTTCGGCATCTTGTAGCAGTGCAATAGCTCTGGCGTGGAACGGGGGATTTGCAGCCACCTACAGTGTGTATCGCAACAGTAATTTATATCGCACACTGGGTCCCGGCTTTACATCTTTTGTCGATTCGCCGGTCGTCTGCGGCATTTCATATTCGTATCTGATAAGGGTGTCGAGTGCCTGTGGATGGAATAATTCGAATACGGTGACAGCACAAGCCCCGTGTTTTCCCTTCCAAGCATGGGGTGTTCAGGCGGCTGATAATGGCTCGAGCGTCATCAAGGTAACCTGGGGGCGGCTGTTAAAGGGCGAACAATACCGCGTGTATCGTGACAATCTGCTTGTCAGTCCCGATATGGCGAATACAGACACCGTCTTCATCGACTCGTGCCTTGAGGGTTGTTACGACTATTCAGTGGAGTCGTTTACCCCCTGCGCGTCGGTGCGATCGGCCAAGGACCGGGGGTGTAGATCGGCGAAGACGCTTGTACGAATCGATAGTGTCGGGGGGAAATACTCGGATACGCAAGTGCTGGCGGGGGATACCGTGCGTTTCAACGTGACCTTTATCAATCGCTTCCCGTACTATCGCTTCAACCTGACCAATGGCTGGATGATCTACAGCAAACCCTCGTTTGGTTCAAGCATACGCGGTTCCGGGACCGCCGGCTGGGTATCGTCGCCTCCTCCGGCGGGAAGGCCATATGGATACCGGATAACCGATTCGCCGAACCGCGGTCCGCAGGTAGACACCACGGGACTCTTGAGGAAGTCCGACTTCGGCGGCACGTTCTCGGTGCACTGTTTCGGGTGCGATGGGTTCGGGATAGACACGGTCGTTTTGACGGCGGAGGCGAACAATCAGAATCAAGCCGCTTTTTACGGGCGCGATTCGGGGATCGGGATGGTGATCTGGGTGGTGACATCAGTAGCCGATTCGGGTCAGGTGATCTGTATCGATTCTGTTTCTCGACGATCCTCGGCGAGTACCTGGCTGTGGACGCCGTTCTACACGGCGGGCGCCACCAATGAGTTGCCGTCTTGGTCGGGGGAGAAGTGCTTTGAACTGAGACCCCGGTCACTTTGTTGCAAAGGGCGGGCGGGGAATGTCGATTGTGATCCGGGCGATGGGACTGATATCTCCGATCTGTCGAGACTGATCGACAATCTATTTATCTCGTTTACACCATTGTGCTGTCCCACGGAGGCAAATGTGGATGGCCAGCCAGGTATCGACATTTCCGACCTGTCGGCCTTAGTCGACTACCTATTCATCACTTTCACGCCCACGGCGGGGTGTCAGTAGGCGCGAGCCGTGATGGGATAGACTTCTGGGCGTCAAAGGGGATGTCCGTTTCTTTCACAAAGTAACCGCAGGTCGGTCGGTTTGAGGAGGTTGACTTGCGGGGCCCGCGGTCAGTCGAAACGCGGGCAGTTGTTGAAAAATTCCCTTGACAAAATCCGGGGGGCACGATTAAGATAAATAGGTAAATCGGTACATGAAGACCTTCGCAGATGGTGGAGGAAATATGAGCAAGAGGTGCGTTTGTCTGGCGGCCGCATATATTATTCTATGCGCCACGCAGGTATTTGGCGTTCAACCCCGGTTTGGGACCACGATGGACTATCCGTTGGGCACAAATCCAGTTGATCTGGTGGCGGCGGATATCAACACCGACGGCAAACCGGATTTGGTGACGACCAATTATTTTATGGGTTCGGTTTCAATCTTGATGAATGACGGGAGCGGTGGCTTTGGGACCCCGGTCAATTATATGGTTCTCAATAAACCGACCCAGACGTGCGTGGCGGACTTCAATAGCGACAACTTGCCGGATCTGGCGGTGGCGGATTTCGGGACTGATTCTATCTCGATACTTATAAATACCGGGGGAGGACTTTTTGCGCCGGCCGCAAACTACTATGGAGGCGCGTTGCCGGTTTCGCTGTGCCAGTCGGATTTCAATAGCGACGGGAAGCCGGATCTGGCCGTGGCCGACTACAAGACGAACAGCGTAGGAATCATGCTGAACAACGGTGACGGCACGTTTGCGGCGCCGGCTCCTTACGGAGCGGGGAAAGGTCCAAACTGGGTGAGTGCGACCGATATGAACGGAGATGGGAAGCCCGACCTGGCGGTGGCCAATTATGAATCCTCGAACTTTTCCGTGCTGATGAACTCCGGTGACGGCACGTTCGGGGTGGCTACCAATTATGCGACGGAAAAGTACCCGACTCATGTGCTGTCTGAGGACTTTAACGGTGATACCCGTCCTGACCTTGCCATACCGTATTACACCGGTTACTTGTGTGTTCGGGAGAATAATGGTGACGGGACATTCAAGGACATTTCTGATTTAAGTAAGACTAACAAATGGGGAGATTTACACGGATGTGCAATTGGTGATTATGATAATGACGGTGATCAGGATATCTATGTAACAGTAGGGGCACAAATGGGGAAAGGAGTCGGTTTAAACCGGCTTTATCAAAATAATGGCAACGGAGTTTTTATTGATGTAGCTGATAAAACAGGTGTTACAGATCCAAAAGGGCGTGGGAGAACTGTATCCTGGGTCGA
>JACRAV010000131.1 GCA_016213305.1 Candidatus Zixiibacteriota bacterium
AGACAACCGATATCTATGCCATCGGCGTGATCATCTACGAGATTCTGGTCGGGAAAAAGCCGCTCGGCCGGTTCAAACTGCCGACGGAGATCGACGGCACGATCAACCCGCGCTTCGACACGATCATTCAGAAGTGTCTGGCGCAGGAAGCCAAGGACCGGTTCCAGTCGGCGTCCGAACTGAAAAATGAAATCCTTAACGCCATCGGCGGGAACAAGTCAGCGGCTCCGACCGAAGACCTCACGGCGCAGGGGGCGGAATCATTCATCGGCAAATGCCGGTACCTCGACACGATCAATGAGACTCCGTACGGTTCGACCGTGCTGGTGGAAAACAAGGTCAACAAGCGGCTGTTCGTCATCAAGCGGCACACCAAGGGAGAGGCGGGGCGCAAGGAAGCCAAACTGCTCACCACGCTCAAGCACCGCAATATCGCCACGATCATCGGTTCGGGCGGAGACAATCGCGGCACGGTGATCATTTCCGAATACGCTTCGGGCGGCGCGCTGGCAGAACGGATGGTACGCAAATACGACTGGGAAAAAGCAATGGCGATCGTGCTTCAGATCGCGGCCGGTCTCGACTTTGCGCATAAGAACAACATCGTGCACGGCAACCTGCGTCCTTCGAATGTCTTTTTCTTTGAAGGCGACATAATCAAAGTCGGCGACTTCGGACTTCCCGTTCATTACGACTCGACCGGCAAGAAGGACTGGTACGCTCCGCCCGAGCATAAGGCGTCAAAGCAAGGCGACATCTACGCCCTCGGCGTCATATTACACCAGTTGATCACCGGCCGGACCCCCCAGTATGATCCGATGGACAAGCTCAGGCTCGATGATGTCAAAATGTTCGTCCCCGAGCCGGTCCGCATGATGATGGCGAAACTGCTGGGCGTCCGGGTGATCAACCGGTACAAGTCGTGCGAGGAGCTTCTGCTGGACTGGGAGGCCTTTGCCAGGGAGCGGGAACAGCGGGCGGCTCGGCCGGTGGTCAACAGCGAGCCGGAGCCGGTTCAGTCATCCATGCAGAAATGGGCCTGGTTGCTGATCGGCGCGGGCGTCATTATCGTGGTTGTGGGCATTCTTCTCGCGATCGGCGTGTCAAAATAGCGCCGTCAAATCAGAACGATTCATCTCTACTCGGATACCTGCCCAAGCGAACATCCATGTCCCGTTCGGGGATAAGGAACCAACGGGACTATGTTGTCTGGCTTGATCTTAGGATTAGTCGATAGGGCCGGTGTGCGCGTCTGAAGTCGCTCGCCCATCAATGTGCCCCGTCAGGTCGGCTGAAAGGGTGATTCGCCCGTCAAATTTGGCTTGCATCATTTGTCCTCCGATGATAGACTACCTATACTATATCACCAACTTGAGTGCACCGGCCGGGCGCGCGGTCGTGACGAATTGCATCGTGACCTGTCGCGCCACCTCGCTCGCCGCCACCTTGCGTCTGACCGGCGCTGAAAGGAGAAGACCGTATGCGAAGAGTGACTGCAATCATCGTTCTGTTGGTGGTGACGGGATTTAGCGGGACGGCTTGGGGAACTCCTTGCGGCGATGTTAATGGCGACGGACATGTCGACATAGCCGATCTGGCGTATCTCACGGTGCTGGTTGGGACGAATGGTCTGGGCGAGCCACCCCCGCCCAATCCGATTGATGCCGACGTTGACGGACGAGCGGGCCTGACCATAGGGGATCTAGTGGCGTTGACTGATTGGATTTTCGCGTGGCCGCAGGGTCCCGCTCTTCAGTGTACGCAGGCAGAGGATTACACTTTTGCCACCGCCACCGCCGATTCAGTGTTTTTCCCGCGCATGCTGACGGTTCCTGAAGGTGTCGACACGGTCATAATGCCGATTATTACGACTTTCGAACCAAGCACGCAGGGGGTGTTCCTGTCGTATGTAAAGAAGGGACCGGGGACGGTCAATTTTGCTTCAAGCAAAATGACCTGGACCGGGCTATCCGGGCAGAACCTATGGCATTTTGACAACACTAATAATTGGCCGCCGACGTACGATACGATCAGCATTGAAGTTGTTTCCATGGAGATGCCAAACACCAACTTTTCCGGCAAGCACTCATTTGGCTCACTCGTGTACTTGCGAACCGCTCCCGGTACCGGTTCGATCATGCCGACTCTGGTCAACTGGACACCGGTCCTGAGACCATCGGTGGAAAAGAACGGCGATCTCTTTGTGCCCGTTGTTCAGTACTACGATTTCGCCTTTCCGCCGGAGACGCTGAAAGTGTCGCTGGGATCGATGTCCTTCGACGCGGTTGCCGGATACCTCGCCCCGGACAGTTTTGTCGTGAACTTCACCTCAAGCGGACTGCCAATATCCTTTGAAATGACCGGTACGGAGCCCTGGATAACGATCATGGATACCGGCGCGGTCGGTTTTCGGACGCCCTCGAAAGTAGTAATCAAGGCCGACGCCACCGAGGTCGGCATCGGCAATTACACGGGACAGATTCAGTTCACCAACCTGAGTCCCTCGGCTCCCACGACCATCGGGGCGATTGACGTTAGTTTGAGCGTGCGCGCGCCGAACAAATACCCCTTCGGAGACCTTGACTGCGACGGCATTGTCGATATCTCGGACTTGACGAAAATCATCGATAATCTGTTCATATCGTTGACGCCATTGACGCCGTGTCAGCCATAGTCGGATGGCTGTCATACATGACAAAGCGGCCGCTCGACTATGGTCGAGCGGCCGCACTTCCTGACCCAATGCTCTAAAACGATTCGTCTTTGGTTGGATATTTGCCGGAGCGGACATCGCCGACAAAGCGCGAGGCGGCCTCGATAATGATCGGCGGCAGGTCGGCGTAGTCGCGAACGAAACGCGGCTTGAAGCCCGGTTCGCGTAACCCCAGAATGTCATTGATCACCAGAACCTGACCGTCACAGTCCGGGCCGGCGCCGATACCGATGGTCGCGGTGGTCTTGAGCGCTTTGGTGATTTGCATCGAGATGCCGCTTTCCATCAATTCGAGGACCATCGCAAAACACCCGGCGTCTTCGAGCGCCAGCGCCGATTCGAGCAGGTAATGCTTCGATCGCTCCTCGCGTCCCTGCACTTTCGGGCCGCCGAACCGGTGAATTGATTGCGGCGTCAACCCGATATGTCCCATCACCGGAATACCGCATTCGATCACCCTTCGTATGGTGGGAACCATCTCAAGGCCGCCCTCGATTTTCACCGCTTCTGCGCCCCCCTCTTTCAGGAATCGTCCCGCATTCAGAATGGCGGTCTCGGTACTCGGCTGAAACGACATGAACGGCATGTCGGCGATGACCAGCGCCTTGTCGGTGCCGCGGGCGACCGCCGCGGTGTGGGCAATCATGACGTCCATCGACACCGGCAACGTCGAGCCGTACCCGTGCACGACATTGGCGGCCGAATCGCCGACCAGCAGGGCATCCACCCCCGTCTGATCGAGCAGACGGGCCATGGAGTAATCGTACGCGGTCAATACCGCGATCTTTTCCCCCTGCGCCTTCTTTTGCAGGAAGGTGTTGATGGTGGTTTTGCGGCGCTTATGGACGACGGACATGGCGGCTACTTTCTCGACAGATCGCCGGCGGGCACATAGTATTTCTTGCCGACAATCGGTTTTCGCAACTGCTCGATCAGATCGTCGAAATGATCGACATTGTGCACGAAGTCGATTTCGTCGGTCTTGACGACCAGCAGGGGGGTTTCAGTATAGTGGAAGAAATAGTAATCATACGCTTTGTTCAGCCCCTCGACATAGTCGAGGTCGATCGGCTTTTCGAAGGTAAAACTGCGGCTCCGAATCCGCTCCAGCAGAACCGGCGACGAGGCCTGCAGATAGATGACCAGATCAGGTTTGGGAATATCCCGCGCCAGCACCGGAGCGATCCGGTTATAGAGCGCCAGTTCCCGCTCGGAAAGGTTGACCGAGGCAAAAATAGAATCCTTGGCGAACAGATAGTCGGCCACGATCCTCTGGGCGAACAGATCGCGCACCATCAACTGCTGTTGTTGCTGAAACCGCGAAATGAGAAAGAACAACTGGCACGAGAGGGCGTAGCGGGTTTTGTTCTTGTAGAAATCGACGAGGAAGGGATTTTCGAATACTTCCTCATTGACCAGCGTCGCCTCCAGCCTATCTGCCAGCATTTTGGCGAAACTGGTCTTGCCGACGCCGATCACGCCTTCGACCGCTATATAGTTCGGCTCAGAGGTTCCGTGCGACATATTCTTTGAACAGCATGACCGATCGGACTGATTCACCCGACAGGTACGATGACAATGGTTTCCCGGTGACCGGGTGGACAATCCCCGGCTCTATCTCTATCAGAGGCACGAGCGCAAATGGGCGGCGGGTCAGCTCGGGATGCGGGACCACCAGCCGGTCCGTCTTCACCGTCCGCTGACCAAACAGCAGGATGTCCAGGTCGATGGAGCGCGGGGCGCGGCGCCCTTTGTCGGTGCGGCCAAGCTCTTGTTCGATCCGTTCGGTGTGATCGAGAAGTTCGACCGGGGTGTACAGATAGTCCGCCTTGATCACCTGATTGAGAAAGAGCGGCTGTTCGCCGGTCATATCGACCGCCGATGATTCATAAATCGACGATACGGCGAGCAGTTCAAGCCCTTCGACGGCATTGAGCTTTGACTCGGCCAGTGCGAGATTCTGCTCGCGGTCGCCGAGGTTCGATCCCAGAAGAAGATATATGGTCTCTGCCATCGCGACGCTCAATCCTTCCTGACCGGTGAGTCGGTCAGTTTGCCGATATCCCCCTGATAGCGGGTGACTTCAATCTCGATATGCTTCACCTGTCCGCCCACCGGCGGGTGGAGTTTGCGGACCTTCAAAGTTACCCGATAGACCGCGAACCTGTCAAGGAGGAGCGCGGCCAATCGATTCGCCAGACCTTCAAGAAGCGAATATGCTTCGCCTTCGACCGTGACCCGGATCAAGTCATACGCTTTGGCATAGTCGATCGTGTCCTTCAGAGCGTCGGAATGGCCGGCCGCGGCCAGATCGGTTTCCAGCTCACAGTCAACTTCGAACTGCCGTCCGGTCTCGCGCTCGGCGGCGCTGACCCCATGGTATCCGTAGAATGTCAGGCCGACCAGCCGGATGACATCTTTCATGATGCCCCTCCCCGGCGATTGGCGCGGGTCCGCGCCGAAACTCTATTGATGCACTCGGCATATTCCTCTTTCGATGCCGCGAGTGAGAGTCGGATATACCCCTGCCCAACTTCTCCAAACCCCGTGCCGGGGGCGACCATGATTCGATACCGTTTGAGAAGAAGACGCGAAAAGGCGACACTATTTCGCCGGCCGGGCACTCTCGCCCAGATGAAAGGAATGGTGAGCGGGGAAGAGGTTTCGAGGCGGAGCAGTTCCAGCAACGGCTGGATAGCCGCCGCCCCGGCGACAAACCGTTTGCGTGCCTGTTCCAGCGACTTTGAGGGAAAACTCTTAAGGCCGTCGAGCGCCAGATCGACAAACAACTCGGGAATATACCGTCCGAACAACTCGCCGGCCTGTTCAAGTCCTGAAATCAAGCTCCGGTGGCCAACGGCAAATCCAAACGGCACCGGCGGCAGACCCAACAGGTACGCCAGCGAATACACTTCGAGTCCGACCTTCCGCCCCCCCTCAATCGACAGCAGCGAGAGCGGTTTGCGCGGCGGAATACTCTGATAGCAGGCATCGTTGACAATCAAGGTGTTTTGCTTTGAGGCCATGGTGACGAAGGCGTGAAACGTCTGTTCATTCAGATCGACCCCGGTCGGATTGTGGGGGGAATTGACAAACAGCACCCGCGCCGCCTGACCGATCCGCGACGACATCTTCTCGATATCCGGCGACCAGTTATGGCGCGGCGACAGCTGATAGGGAACCGGCACGCCTCCGGCGGCGGTGATGGCCTGACGGTACAGAGGTACCGCCAATGATGGCACCAGCGCCGCATCGCCGGTATCGATATACGTCAGCGCGATCAGGTGCATAATCGACGATAAGCCGTTGCCGAGGAATATCTCGCGGGGGCCGATCCGCAGAGCGCCATGGTACTGGGTCAGCCAGTCAGCCAGCGACTCTTTCAACAGTCCCAGCTTGTCCGCCGAGGCCGGTTTGAGGGAGCCAGGCAGTATGCGGGCATCCTCGCTGAACGGTACCGGCCAGGCAGATGTCCCCAGATTGATGATCTCCGGCTGGGAACGAAGCGGCTTTCCAAGGAGGGGGCGGGCAAAATCGAGAATATCCGGCGGCATCTGGTAAAACCGGTCGGCGCGGTCAATCAGCACTTTCTTCACAATCATGGCAATCTACTCAGCTCTAATCGTGATCCCGGCGGATGGCGGAAAGACGGTCGATATCGGTTCGGGGAATCCGGTTGACCGCGCCCAATTGGCGGGCCTGGGCAAGGATACGGGCTAATTGTTCGACGGTTTCATGCCTATTCAGGGCCTGTTCAAGAGTCTTGCCTACCGTCAGGAGACCATGGTTAGCCAGCAAAAAGGCGTTGTGATCCTTCACATACGGCGCCAGCGATTCCGGCACGGCATTCGTACCGGGTGAGGCATACTTGGTCAGGGGGATATCGCCGACATAGACCACAACCTCAGGCAGGATATCCGCTTCGAGCGGAATGCCGGCAACCGCAAAGGCGGTGGCGTAGGGCGGGTGGGAGTGGACACAGGCCATGACGTCGGGCCGCTCCCGATACACAAACAGGTGCATGAGCATTTCCGTCGAGGGTTCACCGTCCCCTCTGACATGCCGGCCATCGGGGTCAACCAGAATGATATCGTCGGGGGTCAAGCGACCCTTGGCTACTCCGGAGCGGGTAATGAGAACACGGTCCCGGTCCAGCCGAATGGACATGTTTCCACCGCTTCCGGCCAGCATTTGCCGCTCAGACAACAGTCGGCCGGCCATAGTAATCTGGTCAACTGGATTGGCGCCAAGAGACATAGTGGGAGCCAAAGTACGCCGGTGGCCGGGTATTGTCAATCAGGGCGCCGCGCACCGCCATCCGTAAGGGGGGAAATGTTGTGTTTGAGGGGAATGAAAATTGAATCTAAAGCGGCTCGGAGACGTTATAAGAGTAGCATGGGCGGTGACCAAAACCCCCTTGAAAAAGAACTTGACAGCTCTCAGGGGCTGTCGTATACTATTAGGCTCAACCGTTTGGAGGATGGTGGTGGCATCTTTCCGTAGAATTCCCAAGCAAATAACGTCTAAAGGTGTGCGTATAGCGGCCACAGCGGTCTTCGGGCTGGTCTGTGTTGTTTTTGGTATCTTGTTGTCGTCCAACGTCAATTTGCCGCCGCAGACGATCGCCCAGCCCGCCCCGGCGCAAACCAACGCCACCTTTGCCGGGTACCCGGTGCTCAAGAATAATAGTGGCGACTACGAGTCGCCGTTTGTGAGTGTGGTCGAAAAGTATGCCAATGCGGTGGTCAATATATCCGCCCGGACCCGTGAACCGGAAGGCCCCTGGTGGTTCCACGGAGGCGGGGGCGGATACGGCACCTCGCTTGGTTCCGGGTTCTTTTTCCGCGAGGATGGGTACATTCTGACCAACAATCATGTGGTAAAAGACGCTGTCGAATTGACCGTACGAACCTCGTCCGGCTACGACTACAAGGCCCGTCTGGTCGGGTCGGACCCGGAATCGGATCTGGCGGTGATCAAGGTCGATCCCGAAGAAAAGGTTACTATCATTCCGTTTGGCGATTCCGAGGGGCTTAAGGTAGGGGATTGGGCGATAGCAATCGGCAATCCATTCCCTCAGCAAGGGTTGGATCGAACGGTGACGGTTGGGGTGATCTCGGCCAAAGGGCGGAGCAATCTTCGCTTCGGCGAGAATTCACCGATTTATCAGAATTACATTCAGACGGATGCCTCGATCAACCCCGGCAATTCCGGCGGTCCTCTGCTGAACATCAGAGGGGAATGTGTTGGTGTCAACGCGGCGATCTCAAGTCCGACCGGATCATCAGTCGGGATTGGTTTTGCGATTCCCATCAACCTGGCGCGGGCCATCGTGCCGGACCTGATCCAGTCCGGGAAAGCCAGTCGTGGCTGGATGGGTGTCTGGCTGAATAGCGTGACCGAACGCGAGGCCAAACGGCAGGGACTCAACGCCGTTAAGGGGGTGTTGATTGATTCGGTGTTCGAGGGTTCACCGGCCGCTAAGGCGGGGATTCGGAGCGGCGACATCATCGTGCGGTTCAACAATCAGGATATTCTGAACCCGAACCAGTTCTCGGTGGCCGTTTCGACCCTCCGGCACGATCAATCGGTACCGGCCGAAATCGTCCGCAACGGCAAGCACATAACGGTCACCACGACGGTGGCGGATCGCGACGCTTTCCTGGCCAAAGCGGGTGGAGGGCAGGGAGCCGAGCCGGGCAATCCCGATGGGGTCACCTGGATGGGCATGGATGTCGTTCCTCTGACCGACGAAATCGCAAATGAGATTGGCGTGAACCGAGTCGACGGCGTGTACGTCATTCGCGTGTACCCCGGTTCTCCCGCCGACCGGGCGGAGATCTACAAGGGAACGATTATTCGCAATGTGAATAATCAGCCGGTCAAATCGATGAAGGACTTTAGGAACATTGTCCACGGTCTGCGCGGGGCGACGGGGCGGGTCCCCTTGATCGTGCAGGACCCGGACGGAACCGTCGGGCTGAAGGCGATTCGGCTGTAGCCGCCCGATGGATTGGAACTTCGGTAGCGAAAAGCTGTTGTGAACAGGACCGGCCAAGGCAGGTCGGTGTATTGGATAGAAACCTGAAGAGGAATAGGAACATTACTCGTGGCAAAACAGTCCCTCAAGTATCGCGATGAAGATCGCTCCCTCGATCTGTACCTTCGCGAAATCGGGGAAACTCCGCTTATCAACGCCGATGAAGAAGTGCGGCTGGCCAAACGTATCAAGCAGGGCGATAAACGTGCCCTGGAAAAATTAACCAAGGCCAATCTCCGCTTTGTGGTGTCGGTGGCAAAGCAGTATCAGAATCAGGGCTTGTCCCTGGCCGACCTGATCAACGAGGGGAATATCGGCCTGATCAAGGCGGCCAAGCGGTTCGACGAAACCCGTGGCTTCAAGTTCATCAGTTACGCCGTCTGGTGGATCCGCCAGGCAATTCTACAGGCATTGGCCGAGCAGAGCCGGATCGTCCGCCTGCCCTTAAACCGGGTGGGAACCCTGCACAAAATCGGCAAGATTTCGAGCCGGCTGGAACAGGATCTGGGGCGCATTCCTTCGCCGGAAGAAATCGCCAAGGAACTGGAGCTGTCGGAAGGCGAAGTCTCCGACACGCTCAAGATTTCCAACTCGCACCTGTCGCTGGACGCGCCGTTCTCAGTGTCGGAAGACAACTCGCTCATCGACATTCTCGAGGACGAGTTCCAGCCGTCGCCGGACGAAGCGCTCTTGAAGAACTCTTTGCGGGTTGAGATCGAGAAGGCGCTCGACACGCTGACGGCGCGTGAGTCCGAGGTGATCAATCTGTATTTCGGATTGAATCATGAGAAGGCGCTGACGCTTGAGGAGATCGGCGCGCGGTTCTCGCTGACGCGGGAACGGGTGCGCCAGATCAAGGAAAAGGCGATCCGCCGCCTTCGCCATGCCTCGCGAAGCCGCTCGCTCCGGGCGTATTTGAACTAATCGTTATTGAAATCGATCATGTCAGGCCGCCCCGGCAACGGGGCGGCTTTTTTTGCGGGGACTGATCGGTTGCGCTACGGCTTTATGCACTATATACTCCATGTCACGTATGGTGGACGATCACCGCGAAAACCCCATCACTCGAAGAATAGCCGTCGCCGTCGGCCTGCTGGTCTTTACGGTGGTTCTCCTCCGCACGGCCTGGGTCTGTGACGATGCCTATATCTCGTTTCGCACGATCGATAATTTCGTTCTTGGCTACGGCCTCCGCTGGAACGTTGATGAGCGCGTCTGGTCGTTCACCAACCCGCTCTGGGTGCTGGTGGTTTCGGCGGTGTATGTCTTTACCCATGAAATGTATTTCACCAGCATCTTTCTTTCGATCGGTCTGGCCATTGCGACGCTGGCAATCCTGGACAAGGGACTGAGTCGATCTCTGGCCGTCACCGCGTTGATCTTTGGAGTGTTCACCTTCTCGAAGGCATTTATCGATTACTCGACGTCGGGGCTTGAGAACGTAATGACTCATCTCCTGCTCGCAATGTTTCTGGTCATCTGGCTGACGGGTCAGATGAGTCATCGGCGTTTGTTCTGGCTGTCGCTGGTCGCTTCGCTGGCGACGCTGAACCGTATGGACACCATTCTTCTGCTACTCCCTGCTCTCGCTGTGGCCTGGTGGCAGGTGCGAAGCTGGTCGGCCGTTCGGACAGTTCTGCGGGGTTTCCTG
>JACRAV010000128.1 GCA_016213305.1 Candidatus Zixiibacteriota bacterium
AATATTGATAGATATAGGGCCGCAAACCGGCCTGGATTCCTCGAATTTTGCCAATATCAAATTGTGGAAGGATGACGGCAACGGCAACCTCGGCGATGCCGGCGACGCGCTGGCGGCGACCGGTACTGTTAACGCCGGGGCCACGCAGATCACGGTCGGATCGTTTACCGCGCCCAAGAACGCGGCGACTTCCTATATCCTGGCGGCGGATTTGTCCGGCATCGCGAACGCGGACCAGATGACCTTGACGCTCGACCCGGCCAAGATGACCGCCACCGGCGCGGATTCAACACTTGCCATCACCACCAGCGGTTCGGCCTTGACGCAGTCGCACGAGCGGCCGAACGTGCTTGTCCAGTTGCCTGTCGTGCATATGCCGGCGTCCAACAACTGGTGGGCGACGGATACCGACATCCCGGTCAAATGGACCGTACCGACGGGAGTTGTCTCGAATGTCTGGAAAATTTCTTACTCCAAGGACGGAACTAACGGGACGTGGATCCCTATCGGAAATAATCAGACAATCACGCCTGTCAGCGGGACGTACACCTACACCTGGAGCGCCGGGCTCGCGGCCTTGAAGACTGAATTGACCAGCAACGCGTATCTTAAAGTGGAAGACGTCAACGGCCCGTCGGACACCACGCCCGGGGCCAAGGGCTCCGGTGTCTCGGCCCAGTTCGGCATCGAAGGGGTCATCACGATTACCCCGCCGGCCGGATTTTCCGCGAAGAATAACCAGACGATTGAGTGGTCGATTGACGGTGATGTGAGCTTTGTCCGGATCCAGTATTCCATCAATAATGGAACTTATAATTTGGTCGCGCCGGAGACTTCAAGCAGGGCGCATACGAACGGTGTTGCCAATACCTTCACCTGGATGCCTTTGGCGGCCGATGCCTCGAGCAACGTGACGATCAAGGTGATCGATATGTCCTCCGGCCATGTGGCCACGGCAAAAGAAACGGTACCGTTCACCATTTCCCCATTAACCATTACCTTGAGCAAGCCCGACGTGAATTCCAAATGGGCGGTGGAAAGTTCTCATAACATCCAGTGGACCGCCAGCGGCACGGTGAGCAATGTCAAGATCGAGTATTCCATCAATAACGGGGCTTACGCGGATGTGCCGGACGCGTCTTCGCTGACGCATACAACCGGCGCGACCAATACTTTCTCCTGGACACCGTTGACAACCGACGCCTCGGAGAATGTGAAGGTGAGGATCAGCGTGCTGGACGAAGAGCCGGCGAAGACAACGGAAAATATCTCGCCGCAGTTCAAGGTGGCGAGGCTGACCGCGGGCAATTTTGTGGCCGCGCTCGACCGTTGGCTGGCCGACGGCGCAACGCCTCACGCGATCACCGGCACCGCCGTGGGGATCGGGTCGGTCAAGGTGGAATATTTTAACGGCGCGAGTTATGTCTCGGCCATTGACAACATCCCTCTTCTGGACGATAACGCGTCGGACGACGCCTTCAGCAGTAACTGGACGATTCCTTTGACCGCGCGCACGACCGTCGGCGCCAAGTTAAGACTTACGGCCACCGACGCCGACCTCGAGGGCGCGGCCGTGGTGGATATGCCGTCCGCGGGCGGCGTGTTCACGGTCTACGGAGAATTGTTATTGCTCAGCCCCGGCAGTAACTTCGGTGAGTCCTATTCCGGCGATAATACGATTACGGTGGCGTGGAAAACACCCAAGGGTGATATCCCGAATGTCAAACTGCTGTATTCCGTCGACGGGTTCGATCTGGATATCCATGAATTCACGACCCTGACACAACCGGTTGTGAATACCTCAACGGCTGACACCAGCCAGACCTATGCCTGGCCGCCGGAGACCGCCGGCACAACCATCCAGGTCAGGGTGGCGGACGCGGATTATCTTACCAGCAATGTGGACCAGCCCCGGAGTGATTCGACCAACATTTTTACGGTCACCGGGATCGCGATGACCGTTCCGAATAATAGCGCCACGTGGTATGTCGGCAAGGTGGGCGGGGATATCAAATTCTCCGCGACCGGGGTCAGCCTGGTGAAGATCACCTATTCTCCGGACGGAACTAATTACTACACTATTCCGAAGATTACTTGCAACGGCACTGATCGCACCAACGCCTCTTCGATCCCGGTGATTAGCGGGGTCAACACCTGCACGTGGGGCCGCAGTGACGGGACTCCTTATAATATTCCTGAAACGGTCCAGAGCGGGACGATTAACGTGCTCTCGCATGCGGCGAAGATCAAGATCGCGCAAAATGCTACCGCCAGACCTACGACTGCATCCGCGGCTTTTCTGGTTTCCACCCAGGACTTGAAGGTCACCAGCCCCAACGCGGCCGGGTCGCCGTATGAGATCGGCCAGAACATCAGCGTCCAGTGGGGCGTGAACGCCGGCGGCGGGCAGATCACTTCCGCGGATCTATTTTATACTACAACAGCTTCCCCCGGAGCTATTCCGCTCGAGACGTGTCCGGGAGCCGGGAACCCCACCGTCGGGAACGCGAACTGGATCGCCATTGCCTGCGCGGATACAACGAAGAACGTGTCCTGGACGGTCCCCAACAGCGCTTCCACGTCATTTAAAGTGCGCGTCCGTTATTGGGACGGGGATACCGGCGCCGGTCACGCGCCGGTGGAGGCAACCTCCAATAATGACACCGCGCTGGTGATCAAAGGCAAGCTGGCCCTGGGCAACCACAGCACCGGGCAGGCGACAAATGAGTTTATTACCGCCGATAAAATTAACAAGGATATATTTAAATTCAGCCTTGCGCCGACGGGCGAGAATATGACTGTCACCGGCCTTACGTTTAACTTATCCGGCGTAAACGGGTTGACAGCGGCTGATTTCTCCAGTATCAAGTTATTGGAAAACGGTGTGACAGAACGATGGTCGGGAGATTCCACTAACGTCAGTAATCTAAGCGGCGGCTCGGGCACCATCACGATGAATACGTCCT
>JACRAV010000129.1 GCA_016213305.1 Candidatus Zixiibacteriota bacterium
CTTGACCCAGTTCTCCAGCCCATCCTCGACAATCAGCTCCTGCGCCGCGACCCCGACCGAGCCGATTGTATATGTCTTGCCGTTCGCCGACAGGACGGATGTTGCAAAGTCGATCTTTGCCGTGATTCCGGTGCGCACCGTCAGTTTGTCCGAACCGAACAAACGTTTCAGATCGTTCACCAATTCGGGCGCTTCAATAGCCAGAAAGCCGTTGTTCAGCGCGTTCCGCTTGTATGTCTCGTTGAATGAACCGGCGATCACCAGCCGTATCCCTCGATGCTTGAGCGCGGTGGCCGCCTGCTCGCGCGAACTGCCGGTGCCGAAATTGAAGCCGCCGACCAGCAGATCCCCCTCTCTCACAAGCTTGCCAAACTCAGGGTCGTAATTCTCCATCGCCACCGCCGCCTGCTGTTGCGGGGTCATATCATCGTTATAGGTGTATTTGCCGGGGTATATGCCATCGGTGTTCATGTTGTCCTGATGGCAGAAGACGAGTTCCGCTTCCATTTGGGAGGGGAAGCCGGAAATAATGCGCACCGCCCCGGCTCCCTTGGCCGGTTCGCCCGGCTGAATGGACGCCTTTATTGGCACGACATCGTGAGCATCGGGCATCTCGATATATCCGGCCACCGCCGAGGCGGCGACCACTTCGGGCGATGCCAGATATGCCTGAGCTTTCGGCGAGCCCATCCGTCCTTTGAAATTCCGGTTGGTGGCGGAAATCCCTACCTCGCCGTCCTGCAGTAGCCCGATTCCCAACCCGATACACGGCCCGCATCCGGGAGGCAAGGGTCTGGCGCCGGCGTCAACCAGCGCTTTCCAGTCGCCGCGCCGCTCGCTCTCTGCTTGAACTTCGCTTGAGGCCGCCGCGATATACATTTCGACGCCGTCAGCGATCATCTTTCCTTTGATGACCTTCGCCGCCGCCGACAGATCATCCACCCGCGCATTGACACACGAAAGCAGGTATGCCTTGTGAATCTCCACCCGTTGTTGCCGTATCTGTGATACCGGAATCATCTTCTTGACGGTATCAGGTCCGGACACGTGCGGCGATACGGTCGAAAGATCGAGCGTCAGATACCTGGCATAAACCGCGCCGCTGTCCGCCTTCACCGCGCCCGTCTTGAGTTCGGCCAATCGAGATTGAGTGAAGCGGGCCTGTTTGCCGTTTCCGTCGGTATCCGATGGCACTCCGGCTGGTCCTCGTCTTGCGACCACCTCGGATCGTTTCCCCAGCCAGTCGAGAGTCACCTGATCAATCGGGAACAATCCCGCCAACGCTCCCCACTCGGTGGTCATGTTGGCAATCGCCAGCCGGTCGTTGATTGACAGACCCGCGACCCCCTCGCCGACGAACTCCACCGCGTGGTTCAGGACCTCGTCCTTGTTGAAAAACCCGCAGAGCGTGATGATAACATCCTTCCCGGTCGCCCCCCGCTGTAGCTGTCCGGTCAGTTCGACTTTCGCCACCGGCGGCACCTGCCACCAGGTTCGACCGGTTGCCCAGATCGCGGCGGCATCGGTGCGAACAATCGGCGTCCCCAGACATCCCAGACCGCCGTACATATTGGAATGCGAATCCGACGCCACCACCATCGTGCCGGGCCAGGCGTACCCTTCCTCGCACATGATTTGGTGACCGATCCCCCGCCCGGCGGGATAGAAATCGACTCCCATATCCCTTGCGAACTGTTCGATCTTGCGATACTTGGCAAGGTTGCTTTCGGTCGTATCCTGCACGTTGTGATCGAGGGCAAAGACCACCTGTCGGGGGTTGGCAATCTTCACGGCGCCGATTGATTTGAACTTGGGTATGACCGCGCCGGTGTTGTCATGGGTCATCACATGCGCCGGCTGAATCGAAATGTAGTCGCCCACTTTGACTAGCTGGCCCGGTTCAAGCCCCACGGCGTATCGCTGGGCGATTTTCTCTATAAGATTTTGCGGCATGGCCGCCTCGCTTTCCTGTCCAGATTACTTCACCAGCTCAAAATCAATAAAATCCGCATGGTGAAAGACAATGCTCTCCGGCGTCCGCTTCTCCCCCGTTCCTTCCTTGGAATGGGTGGCGATGATGTGCATAACTTCGGAAGGCAAGCCGTGCTTGAACGCCAGCCCCACTCCGCTGAACGGGTGGCGGATATGCTGGCCGAATACCGACTTGACCGCCTTGCCCTCCACGATCTCAAATTCAAGCAGTTTACCAACATCGGCCAGAAGTGCCCCGGCGATCAGATAATCCCGGTTGATCTTCGTCTTGCGCGGGCCGTGATACTGGTCGAGCACCTTATCGCAGGCAATGCACATGGCGCAGACCGCCCGGACATGATCGATAAAGGGAATGGTCACGTTTTCCGCGAGCAACGTGAACGGTATCTCTCTGAGCAGTTGTTCGGTCCAGCCGCGATACTCAATCGCTTCGTTCCAGCACGCGGCAACCTTCCGGCGCAGTGGGTCGGACTGTATTTCGCTTATTTCCGGCAGGAGCCGGCTAACCAGATCAGACATTATATTCCTCGGTTCTCCCTGTCGTTTACCGTCAAGGGGCTCAAGATATCGGGGGAAGCATGCACGGTCAACTCGAAACTCCGGGTGGATTTTGACGTTGAACTCCGCCTCCCGGCATGATAGATTGGCCCATGCAATTGACTGTGGATCAAAAGCGCACCCCGACCGATATAACAGGCAGAATGAACGGATACGCATGAGCAAGAATTTCGCCATGACCGGCGTGGGCGGGTATATCGCCCCGCGACACCTGAAAGCCATCCGCGACACTGGCAACCGGCTGGTGGCCGCCTGTGACCCGAACGACTCGGTTGGCGTGCTGGATTCCTATTTCAGCGATGTCAAGTTTTTCACCGAGTTCGAGCGGTTTGACCGCCACTGCGAAAAGCTCCGCCGTCAATCCGAGGATGCCCGGATTCATTATGTGTCGATCTGCTCCCCCAACTACCTTCACGACGCCCATGTCCGCTTCGCCCTTCGGATCGGCGCCGACACCATCTGCGAGAAGCCGCTGGTGCTCAACCCGTGGAATATCGACGCCCTCGAGGAACTGGAGCAGGAATCCGGTCGCAAGGTGAATACCATCCTGCAACTGCGGGTCCATCCTGCGCTGATCGCCCTGCACGACGCTTTCGCCAAGAACAAATCCGGCAAAAAGCACGAGGTCGTCCTTACCTATATCACCTCGCGCGGGTTGTGGTATATAGTCTCCTGGAAAGGACAGGTTGATCGTTCGGGCGGGCTGGCGACCAATATCGGCATTCACTTTTTTGATCTTCTGATCTGGCTCTTCGGCCCGGTCCAGCGAAACGAGGTCCATCTGGCGACGCCGGTCACCACGTCCGGCTTTCTTGAGCTGGCCAACGCCAATGTCCGATGGTTTCTCTCCATCGACCGCACCAATCTTCCGCCGGAGATTGCGGCCAAACACCAGCCGACTTTCCGGTCGATCACGATTGACGGTCAGGAAGTCGAATTCTCCGAAGGATTCACCGACCTGCATACCGTAGTCTATCGGCGCACGCTGGCGGGAAGTGGATTCGGGCTGGCCGATGTCCGTCCTTCCATCGAATTAGCCCACGATATCCGGGTGGCCGTGCCCACCGGCCCGAGTGAGCGCTCGCACTCGCTTGTCCCGCGCCGATAGCGGACGCGCCTCGTCATTTTTGACTTGACAGCAGAGTGCGCGTTGTCTATTATTAGTTGATTACAGTCGTAAAGCTATCTGATTTTCGGCGATACACGGATTGGCGGAACAAGCTGGAGGTGTTCGCATGAGTAATTCCAGGCGGTTTTCCCGGGTTGTCCTGAGCGTGATCGTTCTGATGGGCATGATTGCCGTGTCTTTCGAGATGACGGCGGCACAGTGCGGGAATGCCGACGGCGACCCGAGCGGCATGGTTGATATTTCCGATGCGGCTGAGATTATTTCGCACTTAATTCTTGGCACACCGATTTTCAACTATGCCAATGCCGAAGTTGACGGTTATCAGGACGTGACCGTCTCCGACTTTGTCTTTATGATCAATCGAATGTACTGTGACTCGTTTAATCTTTATAACAGGTGTCTGCCGCTGGACACCCCTCTTGCCCCGGCCACCCGCCCGGGTGATTTCGTGTGGGTTGATAAGGGCATCTACCCGCCATATTCCGGAAACGGAACCTTCTACTTCGATATGTACATAAAGTCGGTGGACACGTTGCGCGGTTTCACCTTTCCGTTTCAAGTCAGAATTGGTGACACTCTTGTGCCAATTGTGTCGATTGAAAAGCCGGACACTTTAGCCGGCAATCCCTGGATACGCTACCTATTTCGCGATAGTCTTCATGGCATGGTCATGGGCGTTAATTACGACTGCTGGGTCCCCCCCGGAAGTTACCTGGCGGCGCGTGTGGGCGTAAAAGGACCCAAAAACAATGGCGAGTATGACTGGAGAACATTTGCCGTGGAATGGGCGCCCTATCCGACTCCGGTAAGCCCGATCAGTCTCGCCCCGGTACATAAACCAATTATGGTACTCAAGAGCTATTCTGCACCGGTCCCTGCCGACCCGATGCAGACGGTCATAGCCGTCACCCCGACGATCAGTCGTCCTCTGCAATGCCCCGCATGCTGGGCGGCCTCGCCTGTTGGGTCGGCTGTCCTGTTGGATTCGGCGCTGGACCTCGTCGTTGACAACATTGATTCTGTGGGCAATTCAGGAGTCTCTTTGCGCATGGACCCCAGCTGGGCCCATCAAATAAATTTCAGGTCACAAGCGCTGTCCAATACCGGGTCGGCCATGACGGTCGCCGTACAGGGGACGATGTTAGGTTCGGTTACGGGCGAAAGTTCGGCATCTACATTAGAGACACTACTTGGCTGGTCTATCACAAATCAAGGCGGACAGCTCGGCCTGACTGTCGATTTTACACCGGTGGGTGCCGCGGCGGTCGTTGCCTCGTTTCACGATTCGGAAGTTCAGCTCTATATCGACACCGTTCCCCCGGCGACCACACTGGGGACCCTGGTGGCCCTGGATGGCAGTATCCCCACCGTCAGGTTCGCAAGTGTGTGGGAGTTTTCAAATCCGACTCTTTGGGTGATCTTCAACGAAATCTGCGCCTTTACTCTCCCGGGAGGACCCACCGTCAACATCAATGAAATACATCTCTACGGTCTTGGCCGCACGAAATCCATCTGGTCTGTCGATAACTGGTTGGTTACCGGTAAATCAACGCGCTTCGTTATAAGCGACCTCTGGAACGGTCTTCCGTGGAGCTGTTGTTCGGCGGGTACAGGCGACGTTGACTGCTCAGTCGATGTGGACATCGGCGATGTTACTACTCTGATCGATATGCTGTTTATCTCACACCCGGCCCTTTGTTGCCCCAAACAAGCCAACTGCGACGGCTCCAAGGACCACAGCATCGATATCGCCGATCTGTCGGCGCTTATTGATAATTTGTTCATTACGTTCACGCCGACGGCCAAATGCCAATAGTCTTGGCCAGTATGACGTTCTGGATGCCGTTTTCGCCGCGCCGGTCCGTAAGGCATGGCCAAAACGCAATCTTTGCGCTTGACATCCATGTTACACGGAGTTAGTTTATATATGGAGCGCACAAGCTCCCCCACCTTCTTCACCAAGGACTGATCAATAGCCGCGTTGCGGCGAAGCTTCGGGCGTTGACGACCCGCAGGCAAGGAACATTGGTTTTGTGCTCCCTCACCATTTCGGAGTGACCGCGTGCCTGGAACGTGCAACGACAGAGAGGTTGAACAACACTTCTTCGGAGGGTGGATTATGACTATGCGCATCGTATGGAGGCCCTGGCTCGCCACCGCGGCAATGGCCTCATTCGTCATCATGACGGCCGGCTCCCCGGCTCAGGCCCAGCTTTTGTATGAAGGGTGCGGCGTTGTCGAGCAAGGTGCGGAACCGTGCGCCCTGTTTGTCCCCGACGTGCCGATAGGATGGTGCGACGCTTTCCAGCTGGGGATTTCCAACGACACCGGGTCGCTGAGCGGGCATGTGGCTATTCGGGGATGGCTGACACCTGTCGGGATTTCCTTCTGCATGCGGGGTTGCTACATTATCGATGACTTCAGGGTCGCGCCGTGTCGGAGTGGCGCCTGTTGTCAGGGAACGGTTGGCGATGTCGATTGCGATATCTTGAACAGCATCGACATATCGGACATTTCAGCCCTGATTGATAACTTGTTCATCAACATGACGCCCCTTTGTTGCAAGCCGGCCGCCAACTGCGACGGCTCGCCCGATGGCAATGTCGATATCGCCGATCTGTCGGCGCTTATCGATCATATGTTCATTACCTTTAGCCCACTGCCGGCTTGCCCGTAGTCTTTATTGTTGAAGATTACAAATGCCGCCCCGCCCGGGGCGGCATTTTCTTTTGCCCTGTTTATTGTTTCGTCTCCCGCCCGGCCTGCCTATTATTTGGCCACATAAGAGTAGTTAAACGTAGCCGGGAGTATGTCCATCGTAGCAATTCTTCAGCGACTTCTTCCTTCTGATCAGATATCCACCCAAACCGACCAGCTGGCGGTTGTATCCAGAGATGAGTCCAGCTTACCGCCGGTTACGCCTTTGGCGGTGGTCTGGCCAATGTCCATCGATCAGATAGCTCAAATCGTCAGGGCCTGTATCGAGACCCGAACCCCCATTACGACAAGGGGCGCGGGGAGTGCGCTTGAAGGTTCCACCATCCCTCTCGCCAATGGTATTGTCCTTGATGTCAGCCGGATGACCCGCGTTCTGAATTACTGGCCCGAGGACCTCCAGATCGAAATCGAACCGGGTATAATCTACGACCACCTCAACAACCACCTGAAGCGAGACGGGCTTTTCTTCCCCCCCTCCCCCGGCGGTTCCGGCGATATTGCCACGGTCGGCGGGATGGTCTCGACCAACGCCAGCGGCATCTATTCGGTCAGGTATGGCGGCACCCGTGAATATGTCCTGGCCATGACCATTGTGACCGGTACCGGCGAAATTCTCAAGCTTGGCAACCGCGCCGTGAAGCGGTCCAGCGGGTACAATCTGACCGACCTGATCGCCGGCTCGGAAGGAACGCTGGGCATTATTGGATCGATCACCCTGAAGTTGGCCGGCATTCCCGAGGACCGCCTGCAGTCGGCGTTCACCTTCCCCTCCGAAACCGCCGCCGCCAAGGCCGTCTCCGAGATACGACGGTATGGCATTGACATCGCCGCCATCGAGTTTCTGGACCGCCACGTCATGCGCGCGCTTAACGCGCTCAAAGGGTATGCTCTGGAAGAGGTCCCCTCATTATTTCTGGAGTTCCACGGCCCGAAATCGGCGCTGGAATCCAACAGCGAACTGGCCGGCGGCCTGTGTTCGGAATTGGGTGGAAAGCCGTTGATTCTCGCCGACGGCCAGCGCCCGTGGGAGATTCGGCACTGGGTTACCGACTCCATAAAGCACTTCAAGCCCGGACATCGCATCGTCCGCAACGACGTCGCCTTCCCGATTTCAAAACTTCCTGCAATGGTTGACTACTGCCATCAGCTCGGCGAGCAGTACCGGATTCCGATGTTCACCTTCGGTCATGTCGGTCTCGGCTTATTGCATGCGCTTATGCTGGCCGATGACCATGATCCCGGCCAGAAACAACGGGTGGAGCAGGCAAATCACCTCATCATTGAAAAGGCCGTCGCATTGGGAGGAACGATCTCCGGTGAACATGGCATCGGCCTCGGACACAAGGATCTGTTTGTGAGCGAGCACGGCGACGCTGTTGAATTGATGAGAAAGATCAAGCGTCAGTTCGATCCTCATCTCATTCTTAATCCCGGTAAGATCTTCGACATCTGATCGAATGTCCGATTACTCATATTTCTGACCCGATTTCTGCGGTTTACCACTTCCGTAGCCAAGATTGCCAAAGCGGTATCAAAGCATGATGGATGTTTTTTTCCACTCTCAACCCTCTACCTGATTGGTATGCTTACGATTACCGAGATGGGGGTATAATACAAGATATCTGCGGTAGCGATTCAATTGCTAAGCTCAAATCTTTCAATGCGTTTTATGCTGGACTTGCCAAATTTGCCGATATATGCTTGTGAAGAAAATGACAAAGTAAAAACGGTGGACCACGGAGGTCGCATAAGCACAATGAAGAATTCAATCGCTCTCACGAGGAGGCTGGCTTGGGTCGTAGCGATGACGCTTCTTCCGTTTTCGTTTGTTGCTTCCACGAGAGCGCAGAGCAATCCGGTCGACGCCGACTGTTTGAACTGCCATGACGGGTACGACAAATCGTTGATTGGAAGTTCCCATCGGCTCGCGTCAACAGTAAAGAATCCGGCCTCGACCGTTGCCTGCATCTCGTGCCACGATGGCTGGCAAAAACATATGGAAGATCCGAACAAGGACAACATCACGAATCCAAGCCGGCTGGCGGGCAAAGATGCCGTGACGGCCTGCTCGGAATGCCATACGCCGCACCGCAATCTCGACAATTATGGTTTCGATGTGCACACGGAGCTTCAGACCAACTGTGCGGCCTGCCACAAGGTACACAACAATGCCGGCAAGTTGCTCGTCGACGGAGACGCCAGGTTCTGTTGGAATTGCCACCAGAACACCAAAGTCGCGTTTGCGCGTCGCTCGGCCCATCCTGTCAAACAGGGGAACGTGTCCTGCCTCAGCTGTCACCGGTTCGTTCGCAAGGTGGACCAGGACCTTTCGTACGCTTTCAGCTACGTCTGTCGGGATTGTCATCCCGACAGAGGCGGCCCAAATCTGTACGAGCATGAGCCGGTGGTCGCGTATTCCACCGATGGACGGGGATGCATGGAATGCCACGATCCGCACGGTAGCGAAAACGACCAACTTCTTAAACAACCGCCTGACCGCTTGTGCGCCACCTGCCATGCTACACCGGCTAAGCATGCCACTGCCCATCAAGGCGCATTCGCGGGAGTTGACTGTCTGACCTGCCACGGCCAGATTCACGGTTCTTCTACCAAACCCGCCCTCCTGAATGACGATCTGGACGCCGTATTCGGACTGAACTGCTGGCTCTGCCACTACGTGAAGTGAGGAGTGACTAGTATGAAACACACACATTTCATCTGTAAACGGGCCGCTCTGGCCGTCACGCTTGTCCTCCTCCTGTCGTCCGTCACGGTTGCCTCTGGCGGCTCGGCCTCGATAAGGGTGGGATACACCTTTAATGATGACACCGGTTCGATGGCGGTCAATCAGCCGACGTACAATACGTACGAAGGTCTGGGTCTGTCGCTTAGCGATGTACATTATCGCTGGGACAATGGGACGTATCTAACGGCCGACCTTCGCAATATCACTATGAATAATCGAAATGTGCGCGCCTGGATCGGCAAGCCGGGTCGGTTCTCCCTGTCAGCAACGAACGATCAGTATCGACGTGTCTATGACTGGAGCGGAGGCGATTTCACCCGTCGTCGCAACACCAGTGTCCAGGGTATGTACCAGCCGAGCCGGTATTTCAAATTCTTCGGCGGCTACGGCCGGACCGACAAACATGGGACCACCAGCTTCTTCCTCCCCGCGCTGAGTGATAGCATAGTGAGTCGGGGCGACTGGTCGCAGACTCGCTATAATGTCGGTGGGCAGGTCGGCGATAAACACGGTTTGGTGAAGGTCGAATATCGGAGGTTTGATATCACCGATCATACCGCCATGGCCGCCGACCGGAAAGCAGATCAGGTCGACGTCACGGCGACGTCTGCCGTGCCCGGATTCCGACAGATCTTTCTCGCAGGCGGCCTGAATTACCGCAAGGATATTATTGAGACGTCCATCACCGAACTGTCCACGAACCAGTATTGGGGGGCCGGCAAGTTCTATTTCACTCCCACTTTGCTTCTGGACTATCGACTTGTATTTGCCACCACCAAACGGAACTCGCCCTCGCAGGAAATAGATAACCTGCAGAATACCGTCACCCTCGCCAAATCCTGGGGCAGGTGGGGAGGCATTCGTGCCGGCTATGAAAGCCGCATCATCGACGACATCCTGAGTCGCACCATTTCAAACGGTGTGCTGACCAACGTCTGGGCTCGTCCGACATCACGCCTGTATCTCAGCGGCCTCTTTGCGACTCGTAAGGCAGATGCTGAGACCTCACTGACCGTTCTCGGCGATGAAAACCGGACGCGTGGTGGCGCGACCATCCGTTATTCCCATCCCGACTGGGGGACTATCGGCGCCCGCTGGGAAGGTCGTTTCCGCCGCAACAACGAGTTGAACAGTTCAGTTGACTACAATGTAGCAAGTGGCGATCTGAATTTGGAGCGCGCTCGGTACGGCCGTTTGTCGGTTTCCTATTCGTACTATATGGGCACGTATGAAAACCGTAGCGATGTGACAAGCTACAAGTTTCGTGATCATGTTCTTTCCGGCCACGTCTACCCCGTTGCCTATCGTAATCTCACGTTCGATGCCGGCGGCACCTGGTATCGGAGCCGGCGCGATCAGGACATTGAGAAGTTCAATCTCGACTTTGGCGCTTCGTATCGTTTCCCAAAAGGTCATCGGCTGGAAGTTCGGTACAACGTTTTCAACTACGACGACTATCATTTTATTGACAAGTATTACACGGCCAACATAGTAGAGATTAGCTTCATAAAAGACGTGCAATTCTAAGGAGAGGATGCAATGAAACGCACAATGATCTTCACGGTACTGTTTGCGGTCGCCCTGATCTTTGTGGTCGGCTGCGAGCGGAAAGTCACCAATGAAATCACTCAAACCAACGGCTTCACCGGAGCCGACCAGTGCATGACGTGTCATAACGACACCGATGGCAGGCTCCTGCAGGCTCAGGGTGAATGGGCCAACTCAATCCACGCTTCCGGAAACAACATCGATTACACCAATCGAGATTTTCCGTCGGATTGTGTCAAGTGTCATGATCACGAGGGCTTTGTGGACTGGATTACGACCGATACCATCCACCCGCCTTACGAAAATGTGAGCGCGATTGGCTGTTTTACCTGCCACGCTCCTCACACGAACGGAGACTTCAGATTAAGGGCCGACGGTCCATACACGCTCGCCAACGCGGTGGTTTTCGACCACGAGTCCGGCAATCTCTGCGTAAACTGTCATCACAGCCGCTCGAACGTCGTCACCGAGGTCGTTGACAACAAGTCGGTGAGCACCCGGTTTGGCCCGCATCACGGTCCTCAGGGGGAAATGATTGAGGGAACCGGCGGGTACCAATATTCCGGCTATACCTACACGTCTTCCGGTCACGCCTCTTCTGTTCGCGGCGCGTGCGTCGGATGCCATATGGGCAACCAGCAGGCCCACGACGGGTACAAAATCGGCGGTCACAGCTTCAACATGGTTGACGAAGAGACCGGCGCGAATCTCGTCAAATGGTGCGATGACTGCCATTCAAAGGCTACCTCCTACGATTTCATCGCCGACACTGTCATAGCCGTGTATGATTTCGATAAGAACGGCACGGTTGAAGGGTACCAGACCGAGTTCCGGGGAATGCTCGACTCGCTCGCCCGGGTACTCTACGCGAGAGGCCTGTTAACAAGAACGATCTCCGGTACCGACACCACCTACTCCGGGAAGTCTTCGACGGTCGCGGATAAGGGGATTGTCGGCGCGATATGGAACTGGTCGACGCTCAACGAGGATCGTTCTGAGGGCATACACAACTTCAAATATGCGAAAGATCTTATTTGGAGTTCGATCAATTACGTCAACACACACTAATGTCTATTGTCAGATGACGAC
>JACRAV010000130.1 GCA_016213305.1 Candidatus Zixiibacteriota bacterium
AGATCAGACCATTGGTGCTCGACGGACCATAGAACCAGTGGGCCGGAGCACCACCGGAACCGGTGTAGTCAACAGTCATGACTTTGACCGCCGACAGTGTCTCGGGACCTGAGGCGACAAAGCGCTGGGCGTACCCGATGACGTTGGAACCGTCAGAGAACGGTCCGTCGGGCAGGAGCACGCCGTACATGCCACGGGGATCTTTCATTCCCGTGTAGCACGAGGTGTACCAGGAGCACCGGGTCACGGTGATCCGAGGATCCCAGTCCATAGAGAATCCGGCGCCCGTGAAGGTCAGATAGTTGGTGCCGTCGAGGGAATACCGGCCACGGCCATCGGCCGTGGAATCAGGATACTGGTTGATACCGACACCAACGGTGTCGCCCGGCAGGCCGGTGAAACCCACGCTCACCCATACCGGTTCGCCGCTGGAGGCGATAGTCTGCGGGGTGGTGAGGGCAATGGTCTTCGTTCCACCCGGATACGCCAGAGGGGTGAGGGCGTAATTCTGGGTGTAAACGATCGGGCCGGGGTTACCCATGTTATCCTTGTGGATCTGGAGAGTCATGGTCGGCGAACCGATGATTTTATAACAGCGAACTTTTATCGCTGAAATATTAATCAAGTGTCCGGACTGGACCGCATAGCTACAGGCCATCCGGTCTGTCCAGTCGCCAGCCATACTGACATAGGTGTATCGGCCGGGGGAATGAAGCGGATTGTCGTCGCCGCACGGTATTAACGTGTCCGGCGAAGCGATCCCCTGCTCAAACCCGGGGGCTGATTGTGGAATCGGCACGGCCCGGTGGTTCGCCGCTGGACGTTCCGTCCATGGGTAAACCTGCACGTGAGAGTTGGCCGGCTGAAGATTGACTTCAGTAACGGGCCGCTTCTCCGTGATCGGGAACCTGCCGTCATCGTTTTTAGAAAATGCCGCACCCGTAAAGGCCAGGATGAGGCCTAAGACGAATACTGCGATTAATAGTCGTTTCAACATTTAATTCCTCCTTAAACAAGGAAAGTCATGAACTTATCTCCCGAAGCGGGCGAATTGTCTGATCCGCCGATGTTATCGGCAGGTCATTGGCATTTCGCCACTGTCCCGCATAGTGTCTAGGGAAGCGCGGGTCTTGATCTTTGGTCAACAAATCCATCGTCATTCCTGATTTTGGAGTTGGAGTTCAATCCAACTTTTAGAACTCCAATTTTTCGTTAGCATTAAAGACATAAAGCTTCTGGACTCTAACCCTGGGGTCCGTCTAATGTGTTCACCTCCAAATGTAGCCGCAAGAAACATGGCGGTTAGCGTGAGAGTTACGGGTTAGGTAATAGAGGTGGAAACTTTTGGACGCGAACAATTTGGTGATGACGAGGTCTCGCCGCTCATGTCCCCGCCGCATCTGCGCGACGTGTGACACCGCAAGACATAAGAACCTGTGTTAGAGGTTCACGTCGTTATCAATCAATGTTCCAAGATAAGAGGGTCGATTACGCCGAATCATTTTGGCTCTCAGATTCGTTGTAATCATCTACACACGCTCGACATAAAGGTACAACATGGCGGATGATTGTCAAGGGGAAAGGGAAGGTTTTTCCGGATTTTTACAGATTTTCCTGGTTGGGCACTGGCGAGCGTCAGGTCACGCCCGGCTGGCGCCGGTCTAGGACCTGACGAAACGGGTCGGGTTTCCGGGTTGGCGCGAATGTCATTGACAGGGACCGTTGCAGTTCGGTATTTCGGGATCATGCGTTTGTGTTCTCTCAGTGTTCAGAATTACCGGGTGATCCGGGGAGCATGCCTTGATCTGCCGGCGGCGGTGATTGCGATTGTCGGTCCGAACGGAGCAGGGAAGTCAACACTCGTGGAAGCGGTGGCATGGGCGTTGTTTGGGAATCAGGCGGCGCGCTCCGGCAAGGAAGAGATCCGCTCGCAGTTCGCGGGAGCACGCGATAACTGCGAGGTAACGCTGGAGTTTGAGATCAATCGGGAGCAGTACAAGGTAACCCGCAAACTGGCGGGAGCAGGGTTGAGACCGGAAGCGACGCTGTGGCGCAACGGGCAGGTGATGGCGATCGGTTCGAGCGAATGCGAAACGGCGGCGGCGAAGATTCTGGGGCTGGACCTGAAAGGGTTTGAGACGTCGTTTCTGGCGCAACAGAACGAACTTAACGCGCTGGCCACACTACCCGCCGCAAAACGGAAAGATCACCTGGCAACGATGCTCGGCGTGGATCGAATCGACCGGGCACTGGCGCGCCTGAAGCAGGACCAGAAGGTGCTCTCGATGGTGATCGAGAGTTTGGAAGAGAGGGCGGGAGCGCGCGGCGAGATTGAGCTGAAGATTACGGCGGGGCGGGAGCATATCGAAAAGCTCCAGACGAGGCAATCGAGCGCGGCGGGAGCATACGAGACGGCCAAACAAGCCCTTGATCAGGCAGTAATTACGCTGGGGGAGCATGATACAAGAAAGACCAGGTGCTCCCTCGCTAAGGCGGCGCTGGAGGCGGAGCATAAGACTCAAAAGGGGTTGGCTGAGCGGCGACAGGCCTTGACCGAAAAGATCAAAGCGCTGGAGGCGACCGGACAGAAAGTGGCGGCCATGAACGAAGAATTGGCTACTTTGCCGGAGCTTGAAAGCCGATGGGAGCGCTTGCAGAAAGATCGGGTTACCGCCAACCGCCGGTCTGATCTTGAACGCCAAAAGCAGTTGTTGTCGGCGGAGCTGGTGTCGGTCCGCGAACGGCTGACCGGCCAACAGAAGGAAATGGATGAATCGAAACAGCGGTTGTCGGCGATACCCGAAGATGTTGGTTTGCGATCGGACGAGGTATCGGGCAAGCTGGATCAGGCGCGCGAGAAGTATGCCGGAATCAATGCCGAACTGGCGGTGCTGACCGACCAGCTGAAGAAGTCTTCGGCCCAACTTGACGATCTGGCATCGATCGGACCCGACACGGTTTGTGATCGGTGTCACCGTCCGTTCGGCGCGGACCTGCCGTCGATTCGCGGACATCTGCAGAACGAAGTCGCAACGCTGAAAGGTCAGTTGGAAGCAAAGCAGTCGGAGCTTGAGGGGTCGGCGCGCGAGGGCGCGATACTTCGCAAAGAACACGACAGCTTGCGGCAGGCGGTGCAGGACCGGCGCGCGCTGGCGACATTGGTGACGGGGCAGGAGCTCCTGGCGGCCGAAAGCGCCGACCGGGCGCGGACGGTGTCTGAAAAGATTACGGCGATTGAGAACGAGATGTCCGGATTGGGGGAGGTGTCGTTTGACGAGAAGGTCTGGCAGGAAACCGACAAGCGGGTGAAGGAACTTCGCCGTCTGGCCGGTGAGCGGGAACGGTGTGTGGGAGAACTGTCGCACCTGGGCGAGGTGTCGGCGGAACGGCAAAGAGTGAACGGCCAGATGATCGAATCTCAGGCGCAAGCGGAAAAGATTGAAGGGCAGATTCGGGAGATCGGATTCGACGAGAAGGCGCACGAATCAGCGCAGGGAGCGGTCACCCGCATCCGGGAACTCTTTGAGAAGGCCCGGGACGAACAGGTGGCGGTGGACAAGGAACTTGACGTGGCGCGAGCGGAACTGCAAAAGGACATGGAGTATGTGTCGTCGCTTGCGGCCGCGGCGGAAGAGATGCAGACCAAACGGGATGACATGTTTTATCGCGCCGGGCTGGCACGACTGCTCGGCGAGTATCGCACGGTGGTGATCGGGCGGATCCGCCCGCGCTTGAGCGAGCTGGCGGGGGAGTTGATGGCGGAGATGACGGCGGGGCGGTATTCGCTGACCGCTCTGGACGAGGATTACAATTTGCAGTTGTGGGACAACGGGGAGTTTTTCGGTATCGATCGTTTTTCCGGCGGCGAGAAGGACCTGGCGAGCTTGTGCCTGCGACTGGCGATCAGCGAGGCGCTGACCGAAGCGGCGGGGCTGGCGCAGTCGTTCGTCATTCTCGACGAGGTGTTCGGCTCACAGGATGACCAGCGCAAGGACCTGGTTATGTCGGCGCTGACGAACTTGAAAGATCGGTTTCCCCAGATGCTGTTGATCACGCATGTGGATGATATCAAGGATCGGGTCGAGCATTTGATTCAAGTGGCGCCGACCGGGAAAGGGTGGTCGGAAGTGAGGGTGAATGGCGTTGTGGCGTAGCAAGAGGCGCAAGCGGGGGATATTCGGCACCTCGTTCCTGGTGCTGATTGCCCTATTAATAGTAGGGTACCGGCTGGTCG
>JACRAV010000132.1 GCA_016213305.1 Candidatus Zixiibacteriota bacterium
CCTCGCCCGCTTTAGCCAACGATGATTATCAGCCCAATGATGCGCTCGCGTTTGAAGTCGAAGCGCGACGATTTTCGGAAGTTGACGACGGCTCGTTCGATCTTCTGAGTATCGATACCGAGGGGTGCGAGTGGTACGTTCTATCTCATCTGGTAAGCCGGCCGCTGGTCATATCGGTCGAGACAGGCTGGAAACGGTATGTCAATCCGTTTCTCAGAGAGATAAAACAGTGGCTGGATCGGGAGCGGTATCAACTCTGGTATCGCGACGGTTCCGACAGCGTATTTTTGCGGCGGGACGTGCCGATTGGCCGGGTGCGACGGTGGTGTGATCGGATGGGGTGGTAGCCATTTCAGGAGGAACAAGCCGGTGAGCTGGCGTCAGATACTCTGGCCGAGCAATCTCCTCTCGCTGTTGCGGATAGTACTGGCCTTACCGATGGGGTATTGCCTGTCGTTGCACACACCCGAAGGTACCGTCTCGGCGGTGGCGATTCTGGCGGTGGCCGGGATTACGGATTTTCTGGATGGGTATGTGGCACGTCGGTCCGGTCGGATCTCGGCGCTCGGCGCGGCGCTCGATCCGATCGCGGACAAACTTTTTGCCGCCGTCCTTGTGATGTTCCTGATCGCCTATCGGGAATTCCCCATCTGGCTTGCTGTTGCTCTGGTGGGGCGGGATTTGGTCTTGCTGATCGGCGGGATGGTGCTCCTGAAACGCGACCGTCCGACCATTCCGGCCCGGCTGTACGGCAAATATCTGTTCTTTGCCTCGATCTTTCTGCTCGGCAGTTATGTCATAGAATACGAGTTCGGAGCGACGCTGAGCACGGTCGCGGTGCTGGGGCTTTGCGCCCTGTCACTGGCTGACTACGCCCGCGTCTTTACCCGAGTAGTGAAGGGGAATCCTCTTCCCCCCCATGATCCCAAACTCCGCTGGAAAACAGTGCGGGTGCTCGTCACAGCGGTCCTGGTGCTGATCTATGCGATCGAATGGCTGATCGAACTTCCGCGGTGATATCAGGTCAGACAGCCGCGCGCTGAAATTTTCAATTCTTCGGCCACTTTCCCCTCGCGAATCAGATACGCACGGTCATACAGATTGACCGCGGCGCAGGCATGATTCGGGATGATGCGAAGCCGGTTGCCCACCCGAAACGATTCGCCGGAGTGAGAGACGCTCCCGTGTTCTTCGGAGAGGCGGGCCAGGAGAGCGTCACGGCCGACAATCCTGCCATATCCGGTGACGGCCTCGCTTCCGTGCGCGCCGAGATCGAGTGACAGGGCCTTGGAGCCGGCATCGATCACGGCGCGGTCCTTCGAGGGGACACTTATCACGGTGGTCAGCACGGACAAGGCACAGTCGGCGATGGTCGCGACGTCCAGCGCGACCTGAATCATATCGTTGAAGATATAGTTGCCGACGCGGAGTTCGGTGATACCCGGCACCCGGACAACATCGCGGGCGGTGGGGGTGGAGCCGACTGAGACGGTATCGACTTCGTGTCCGGCGGCTTTCAGTCGCGCGGCCATTGCGACCATCATCTCCCCTTCCTCCCTGGCAATAGCGCGCCGTCGCTCCGGGTCGCCGACGGTTGCATAGGCGTGGCCGGCGTGGGTCATGATGCCGGACAGACGGACACCCGGGCAAGTCGCGATAAGGCGGGCCAGTTCGATGGCCTGATCCGGGTCCGAAAGGCCGCACCGATGCAGGCCGGTATCGATTTCGATGAGCAGATCAAGGGGGGCGGATGCCTCCGCGAAGGCGTTCGACAGTTCGCGAACATTATCGGCATTGTCCACCGTGCACGAGACGCGGACTTTTTCGGCGAGTTCGCGCAATCGCGCAATTTTCTGTTCACCGACAATCTGGTTGGCGATCTGGATGTCGGTGAGGCCGTGCCGGGCCATGACTTCGGCTTCCGACAACTTGGCGACCGCGATCCCGCGCGCTCCGGAGTCAATCTGGCGTTGGGCCAGCATCGGCATTTTGTGGGTTTTGATATGGGGACGAAGCCGGACTTTGAATTGATGGGCCAGTTGTTGCATGCCGACGAGGTTGCGTTCGAGCACTGCCGACTCGATCAACAGCGCGGGGGAATCGATTTCAGGAAACATGGGAGGTTACCGACCGGTGGAAAGAATTAAAATTGTAATGCATCAGGGCTTGAATGACCGATGGGTATTTGGCAGATACCCCTGACTACCCTACGACGACTCTTGTGCAAACAGTTGCGCTGCCTTCAAAATCTGCTTTTCTACCCTCTCAACCATAGACACAATTTCGGGCCAAATTTCCTGAATCTTCTGGTCTATCGCCTTGTCGCTGTTCACTGCAACTTCAAAGGCCCACTTCTTGGTTAGATGCACCAGCCACAAGTCGCCCTTCGGCTCGACAGCCCCCTCGATTTCACTCAGCGCAGTTGAAAGCACCCCGCGAATTTTCTCATCTCCCGGGACTATGATTGTCTTAAAAATGATGTACTTCGACCAGTAGTCAATTTCGAAAATAAACGACTCTCGCTTCTTGGCCGAAGTTCCACCTGTCATTGGAAGCACTCGACGCAAGTCTGGTGTAAGGAAGTGAGCGTACCCCTTATTGGGCCAAATGGGTGTCCACCCTTGCTTCTGTACGGCCCCGTCGAACAAGTGTGCCACGTCGTACAAACGGTCCGGCTTGTTTTCAAATATGAAATCAAGAGCTTCACGGTGAGCCTCATATACCTTTCGCGCCAGTTCATTTACTGCATCTTCTTTCATGACTCTCCTCCGGATGACAGTTATGTAGTCCTCAATCAAATGCAACACACGAGCGGATAGTTTCTCGCGATGAATGCGGACAGTCTGCTCGAGTTGCTCGGTGACATCCGAATAAGCCATTGTCTGGTATATGCAGGCATCCTGTCCATCTGTAGGAATTGCACCATACGGTGTCAGGTAGACGAAAGCATTTTGATGCTTTGGATAGGCAGAGGTAATAGTGTGACGGTATTTCGATAGTTGGTTAGAGTGCTCACCTGACCACAGCTTGTTTTCGATGCATACGGTAAACCTGTCTGCATGTATAAACAAGTCTATGTTCTGCCACTCGCGCAGTATCTGAACATCGCGAAGATTCATGCTGTCAATTTCGAACTCATCAATTCCCCCGTGGAAACCTGCGCCGAACACGACTTTCAGTATTTGCTTGAGAAACGCACCACCGAGTCCATGGTTCCCGCGGGGGTCCAGTAGCCAAGCCAAAACATTTGAATGAGTCAGTTCGTTGTCTTCGACTCTGAATATCGAAAGCAGGTTCGGCCGTTTCAGATCCTGCTCGAGTTTCATCAAGTTCTCATCTCTTACGAGACTGCTGAGTTGAGCTCTGACCTCACTCGACATAAACGAGGCAACGGCTCTGTCGATTGGATCCGATTTCGACGTGACAGCAATTACGTGCTTTCGACCCATGGCTCCTTACTCTGAGCGGCAAACAACTTGCAAAATGTTATTGACACTTATTCTATCATGCGCGTCAGAATTCTTGTCGATTGATGACAATACCAAGCATGTCAAACGGTGGTCGGGATGTCAAGGGTTTTCCGCATCGTGGCAGAGGAGGACATCATCAGCGCACGAGAGGTTACCGACCCGTGGAAGTGGCTCCCATCAAACTGAGGGCGATTGACTATACCCGTTCCGCGCTTTCAACCGACGAAATGTACTCGCAAGGTCCTGCTATAACCGATGGTTTCGCCGCGAGATTGCTTCGCCGCGTCGAAGACGCCGCGTCTCGCAATGACAGGGTAGGGGTGACCCTTCGACCCATTCGCTTTGCTCAGGGCAGGCTGGCTCAGGGTGACTTGTTGCGTCTCGACTACGCTCGACGCGGCGACGTGGCGCACGGGGACGTACGCCACGCACGAATCGAGGAGAGATTGCTTCGCCGCGTCGGGGACGCCGCGTCTCGCAATGACAGGA
>JACRAV010000127.1 GCA_016213305.1 Candidatus Zixiibacteriota bacterium
GAAACCGACAAGGAAACGATGACCGCCTGGGTTGATTCGGTCCAGGAGCGCAATGAGCCGATGGTGGTGGTTGCGGCGGGAGTAAGCGAAGGGAAGACCAGCATTATTGCGGCGGCCAGCGCGAAGGCGGTCGCTGATTTCAAGGTCGATGTCGGCGCGATCGCCAAAGATGTATTTCCGAAATTCGGCGGACGCGGCGGCGGGACACCGGGTTTTGCGCAGGGGTCGATAACCGGCGAGCCAAGCGCATTTTTCGAGGCGTTTGCGGCGGCGCTCAAGCAACGACTCGGAGTTTAGAAATGTCGAAATTAAGTCATTGCGAGCGAAGCGAAGCAATCTCTCCTCGGCTCTTGGGCCACGAACACCTCGTAGGGCAGGTGCCCTGTGCACCTGCCATCTTGAATTCCGCCGGTCAATGGCTGGAGCGCAGGGCTCCCGACCTACAAGAAACCTGCTTGGTCGTCGAAGATGGCAGAACCGCTTCGCTGCGCTCGGGTTCTGCCCTACAAGAAACCTGCGAATGGCGGGAGCGCGGGGCTCCCGCCCTACAAGAAGCCTGCTTGGTCATCGGAGATGTCAGAACCGCTTCGCTGTGCTCGGGTTCTGCCCTACAAGAAGCCTGCCAATGGCGGGAGCGCAGGGCTCCCGCCCTACGTGAGAATGGAATGTAGCGTGTCTGATGTATTCAACACCTTGATGGCCGCACATCACCGTCGCGGCGGATTGTTCTTTCTTTTGATCGATCCCGACACTCCGAATGAACAGAATGCCATGTCGGTGATCGAGTCGGCCGGCGAGTGCGGAGTCGATGCCCTGCTCGTGGGCGGTTCGTTTGTGCTGAATCCGACCTTTCCATCCGTGGTCGAGCGGATCAAGCGGCGTTCGTCGGTACCGGTGATTCTCTTTCCCGGATCGTCGGCCCAGGTCTGTCCCCATGCCGACGCCATCTTGTTCACCTCGCTGATTTCGGGGCGCAATCCGAATTTTCTCATCGAGGAACAGGTCAAGGGCGCCCCGCTGGTGAAACATTACAATCTCGAGCCGATTCCCACCGGGTACATGCTGATCGAGTCCGGCTCACTGACCTCGGTCCAGTTTGTTTCCGGAAGCGTGCCGATTCCTCGTCACAAACATGATCTGGCCCGCGCCCATGCGCTGGCCGCGCAGTATCTCGGAATGAGATTGGTCTATCTTGAAGCCGGATCGGGGGCACGACTGCCGATCCCGGTTGAAATGGTGAGGGCGGTGTCCGAGTATGTGACCATTCCGGTAATTGTCGGCGGCGGTTTGACCACCGCGCGTGTTTGCGCGTAACGGATCGTGGCGGGCGCGGCGGGGGTGGTGGTCGGGACACAACTGGAACGCAATCTGGATATGAGTCTGCTTCGCGAAATGACCTCAGCCGCGCATCCGCGCGAAACGATTCTGGTATGACGCAAAACGACAAACTGGTATTTCTCAAGAAACTCTCCGACGAGACGGTGCTGTCCCGTCGCGCTATGATTGAAGGTCTGGGCACGCCGGTGCTTGATCTGTCGGATCAGATCGCGGCGGTTATCGGATCGGGAGGGAAACTGATGGTGGCGGGTAACGGCGGTCTGGCCGCGATCGCGTCGCTTTTTACCGGCGAGCTGATCAATCGGGTCTCCGACAAGCGAAATCGTCAGTCGCTTCCGGCGCTGTCGCTTTCCGGCGATGCCTCCATGCTGACCGCGGCCGCCGATCAATTCGGGTATGAATGGGTGTTTGCGCGGCAGATCGAAGGAATCGGGCATCGCGGCGATATGTTTATCGCTCTTTCCACCACCGGCAATCCGCCCAATCTGGTGCGGGCCGCGCAGACTGCGCGGGACAAAGGGATAATCTCCGCCGCCCTGCTGGGCGGTAGCGGTGGCAAGCTCAAGGGGTTGATCGACCGGCCGTTGATCATTCCGCAAACGTCGCGTCCGCGGGTTCGCGAGGAACAGCTGTTTATTCTCCACGTGCTGGTTGAACTGATTGAGCGAGACCTGTGTGCATGAATGCGGCGGTGCGACTGTCCGACCGGGCCATCTTTTTCGTCTACACGATCTTCATTTTCAGTTCCACGTTTTCAGTCGCGGCCGGATCGCTCGCCGGCGGAGCGGCGTCGCTGTTGTTCCTGACGCTTGCGATTCAGCGGAGATACCTTCCCTTCGAGTCGGGGCTGAAATGGTTCTACGTCTGGGCCTGCCTCTATCTCTTCTGGTCGATTCTTTCGAGTCAGCTCGCTCATCCCGGATGGGCGGCCCTGGCGCCACTTGGTCGTGAATGGCTGTTTTTTCTCGTGCCGACCGGGATGTGGGTGTTTCAAAACGCCGGAGCCCGACGAGTCGCGCTCTATGCCTTTGCGGCGGGCATCATTCTCATTTCGCTCTATTCGGTCGGGCAGTTCTTCTGGGCCTGGAACTTTCTCAAGCCCCATTACATCATCGAGCGGCACCTGAACGGGTACTACCTGATCGGCAATTTCGGCTCGTCGGTCGCGTTCGGAATCTACTATGCAACCGCCGGCCTGTTCTTCTTCGGATACGGTCTGAAATCCTCCGATCAGCGAATGGAGTGGAGTCATCGCCTGTTTCTCGTCACGGGTCTGCTTGCGATGGGGGTGGCGGTGCTGTCGAACGAACGGGGGCCGACTCTGGCGGTGGTGACGGGGCTAATCGTGCTCGCAATTCTGTTGAGTTCAAAGAAGGTGCTTGTGGGGGTGGGACTGGCATTGCTGGTGGTGCTGGCCGTTGGGTTTCAGTCGGGAGTCTTTGTGCGGTCGAAGGAACTCATGAGCAAGGAGCTCTCGATGCGCCACGATCGATCACGGCTGTTTATCTGGACATATTCACTCCGCGTCGCCGAAGAACACCCCCTGCTGGGTGTCGGGCCGGGGCACATGAAGGAGGGGTACACCGAAGTCGTACCCACTGATATTCCAGACATTACGCTCCAGGGGCACGCCCATAACGATCTTCTGACGGTCGCGGCCGAGAGGGGGTTTCCGGGCGCAATCTTTCTGCTGGCTTTGTGGGCGGCAGTCCTCGGATATTGTTTTCGGGCGCAACGGTCGGCGATGCTCACACCGGACGAGCGCGGACTGGCCCTGGGGGCGCTGGTCGGATCGCTCGGGTTCATGGTGACTTCGATGTTTGACGTCCCGTTTGCGGGTTCGACTACGCGTCAGATGCTCATGTTTGTCTGGGCGGCCGGACTGGCCATGTATGTCAAATCGAAAAGTGTCCCGGCCCCCGGTACCAAATGACTTGACATCGCGGGGATAACCGGTATTTTTGCGTCTATTATGGCTGTACCATCAAAGAAGAAAGCACAGGCCGTCGGCACTCCTGAGGCGGTGAACTGGCCGTTCGGCAAGAAGAACTATATCTGGTTTGGCGTGGCGCTGGGCGTCATGATCATCGGGTACATTCTTTTGGGAACGGGCGACATTACCTTGGCCCCGCTATTGCTGGTGATTGCGTACTGCGTGCTGATTCCGGTGGCGATACTGGTCAAGGGACGCCCGGACACGGCGCCATCGGCGAACCAGTAGGCCGCGCCGGGAACGCGGGTCTCCCCACCATTTACACCAACTATCGAGGGTTTGGCGGCTTCTGACCCCGGCCGGGGAATGGGCTTGCTATTTTGGGGCGGGAATATATATTAGCTGGCCCTTCGGGGGGTGGCTCTGAAGTTGCTGTCCGACGGGTGATCTGCGCAAGCGGTACGACGATTTTGGGCGGTTAGCTCAGCTGGTTAGAGCATCTGCCTTACACGCAGAGGGTCACTAGTTCGAATCTAGTACCGCCCAA
>JACRAV010000133.1 GCA_016213305.1 Candidatus Zixiibacteriota bacterium
ACACGGACTACCAGTTCCGCATAATTGAGATTTTAAATGGTCAAAATAGAGCGTATGCTCTTGTCGTTCAACATACTGTATATGTATATACATGTTCTTGCCTCGGTTTGTCAAAGGGATAATCGCCGAATCGCCGTTGGGCAGGATGCAGAGTGACATGAACAATTGTATCGATTTGGCGACAAGAAGTGTAGAATATTCTTGAAAAAAGTGTGGACTTTCATTATCTGAAGGGTATGATGGCACGCTGGAAAGAGAACTCGGTCAAGATAGTTGTGGTCGGCGGGGTGGTAGCGCTCACCGTGGCAATTCATTACGGCTGGGTGTTTCAACCGATCTTCGGGCATCAGGAATGGGTGCACGCCCTGCACCGTCGGTTTTGCTATATCCCGATCGTGATTGGCTGTGCCTGGTTTGGTCTGCGCGGCGGGCTTATCACGACCACGGCGATCTCGGCATTTATCATCCCATACATATATATGAGCGACCATGCGGCCGACCCGTTCACCGAGTACACCGAGATTGTCTTCTACTACGCGCTGGCGATTTTGGCCGGCGGACTGGTCGATCGCGAGTTGGAGATTCGCCGCCAGCATGAGCAGGCACAGATCGAGCTGGAGCGATCCAAACGGCTGTCGATGATGGGTCAGCTGGCAGCGGGAGTGGCCCATGAGATCAAGAACCCGCTGGCCTCGATCAAAGGAGCCACCGAGATACTGACCGATCCGTCGGCCTCGGCTCAGGACAAAGGGGATTTTGCCGAAATTGTCCGCCGCGAAGTCAAACGGATCGACACGACCGTCGGCGAATTTCTGGCCTACGCCCGCCCGCCGGTTTCGGTGCCGGCGCGATTCGACTGGTCGGCGGAGATTAAACTTTCACTCAGGCAATTTGAACAGCAGGCGGCAGGCCAAGGAGTGCAGGTGGAGGCATCGCTTGCATCGCCGGTCTTTGTGAACGGCGACCGGGAACGATTGCATCAGGTGGCGCTTAATCTCCTGCTCAATGCGCTCCAGGCGACGCCCAGCGGCGGCCGGATTTCCGTGGAATTGGCACGGGTATCGGAGCGCGAGGCGCGACTGTCGATCCGCGATACCGGCGCGGGGATTGAGCCGGAGAATTTGCCGCACATTTTTGATCCGTTCTATACGACCAGAAGCTCCGGAACCGGCCTGGGGCTGGCGATTGTGAAAACCATTATCGATTCACACCAGGGGACAATTGCGGTGGTCAGCGAACCGGAAAAAGGGACGACCTTGACGGTGACTCTGCCGTCGGCGGGATAGCGCATGGAAATCAGCATTCTATTGGCCGACGATGACGCCGCGCTTCGCAAGGTGATCAGCTACAAGCTGAAGCGCAAGGGGTTCGAGGTGGTGGCAGTTGAGAATGGCCTCGAGGCGATGGCCTTGTTGGACACTCGGAAGTTCGATCTGGTGCTGTCCGATATGCGCATGCCCAAGATGGGCGGGCTGGAACTGCTGGAAGCGGCGAAACGCAAACGGCCGGAGCTTGAGGTGATATTGATGACGGCCTTCGCCGATGTCTCACAGGCGGTCAAGGCGGTCAAGCTGGGAGCGTTCGATTATCTGACCAAACCGTTCGAAGACGACCAGTTGTTCATGGCGATCAACAAGGCGCTAAAATTTCGCCGGCTCGAAGATGAAAACAAACAACTGCGCGAACAACTGGACAGCCGGCGCTCGACGCCGAACGTCATCGGCATCTCCAAACCGATCAAACAGATCCTGGCGTTGGTGGACAAGATTGCGCCGACCGACGCCACCGTTTTGTTGAGCGGAGAATCGGGATCGGGGAAGGAAGTGATCGCCCGGCTGATTCACGAGAAGAGTTATCGCCGCGACAAATCGTTTGTGGCGGTCAATTGCGCCGCCATCCCGCGAGAATTGATCGAGTCGGAGCTGTTCGGGCATGTCAAGGGGGCGTTCACCGGCGCGGTGCGCGACAAGCGGGGGAAGTTCGAGCTGGCGGAGGGGGGAACTCTCCTGCTGGACGAAATCGGCCAGCTGGGGATCGAGTTGCAGGCGAAACTGCTCCGGGTAATACAGGAACGGGTGATCGAACCGGTGGGAAGCGAGCGACAGATCGAAATCGACGTTCGTCTTCTGGCGGCGACCAATGAGAATCTGAAGGAGCGCATTGCGCAGGGCTCATTTCGGGAAGATTTGTTCTATCGTCTTAATGTGATTCCGCTGACGGTCCCGACACTTCGCGAGCGACGCGACGACATTCCCCTACTGGTTCGCGAGTTTCTGGCCCGATTCAGTCCGGGAGCGACGATTACGGTCGATCAGGCGCTGGAACAGAAACTGATCTCACTCCCCTGGCCGGGGAATATCCGGGAACTGGAAAATCTGGTCGAGCGGATGGTGGTCCTGCGCCGCAGTGATACTCTCACGCTCGAAGACCTGCCGGCGGAATATCTGACGGCGTCGGCGATGGTATCCTCGTCCGAGCATTCGGGGGATATCGGTTTTCATGAAGCGGAACACCAGCTGGTGCTCGCGGCGCTCGAAAAGAACAACTGGAACAAATCGAAGGCGGCGGCCCAGCTTAAGATTCCTCGACACATTTTGATTTACCGGATGAAGAAATACAATATCCGGCCTTCCGATGAGTGACCATCTTTCAGTCCAGGAGCGTCGGGCGGCGGCGCTGGTCATGTTCGGCGCGATCTGTATCAGTTTCGCACCGGTGTTTGTCAAGATGCTCGGTCATGGCGCGGTGGGGCCGACCGCGATCGGGTTCTGGCGGACGCTCTTCGGATCGGCGGTTCTGTTCGTCTGGTGTCTGGCGACGCGAAGACCGCTGACCATCCCAGGGACCGCCGTGCGGTTTGCGGTTCTGGCGGGTTTTTTCTTTTTCCTCGATCTGGCCTTCTGGCACCGGTCGATTCTGTACACCGGCGCCGGGATGGCGACCATCCTTGGCAACACGCAGGTGTTCGCGACGTCAGTGTTCGCCTGGTTAATTTACAAAGAACGGTTAACCGTACGATTTATGATCTCGGCAGTGGCCGCAATCTTCGGGGTAGTGTTGTTATCGGGAGTGTTAAGCGCCGAGGTTCAACTCACGCCGATCTATCTGGCCGGAATTGGCTTTGGTCTTGGCACCGGTTTGATGTATGCCGGGTTTCTCTTGAGTTTGCGACGCGGCGGACAACTGGAGACGCCGCCCGATCCGGTGGCATTCATGGCCTGGGCCTCGGTGGCCACCGCCCTTTTTTCGGGGTTGGAGTCGCCTTTTGAAAATCATCCGATGATGCCTCCGGATATACAGTCGTTTGCAATACTGTTCGCGCTCGGCGTGGTGGCGCAGGCAGTCGGCTGGCGGACGATCTCGGCGGCCCTACCTCGGCTGGCAACGGCGCGGTCTTCGCTGATACTGCTTCTCCAGCCGACATTGGCAACGGTTTGGGGGCTTTGGTTCTTCCATGAGACGCTTGTCCCGACGCAATTTCTCGGAGCGGTGATTACGCTGGCGGCGATTTATTTCGGGTCGCTGAGGAAATAGAAAGGTGTTTATCCCCTTGAAGTAGATTATTGTGGGGGATTATATTTAGGGGTATGGCATTACTGGATATTTGGAAAATGCTGGTCAAAAGAAGACTTCGACTGGCGGCCACAACATTCTTTGCTCTGTCAGGTCTTCAAATGTTGCTCTCGCTTCTTACTCTCGCCGGATGGGTGCCCACAGCGATAAACTGGATATCTGGAGTTCCAAGTGTGTGGGTCGGTCTTGCCATCTTCATACCGCTGATAATGGGTGGTCTCTTGCTTCTCGAGTCAAGACTTCCAAAACTCCGAAGTTTTGACATGACAGCCCGCGAAGCGGCTGAATATGTGATGCAAAATCTTGGGATGGATATATATCAAGCTACCGATTTTGTGACCAGAAAGGTCGGGGAATCGGAAGTGCACCTTCGCGCCATGAAGGTCGGTGATGCGTTTCACGCTCTGGTCTCTCCAAACATCTTTGACACACACAAGATGTTCTTGATCGGAGATGCGACAAAGGTCGCCCATGCAAAACAGTTCAAATCGGCTTTCTTTGAGGAGGGTTGGATAGAATTGAAGATAAGTGGTGATCTTAGAACTTATGCAACCCATACGTCCTTACACTTCATTCCACTGGAAATTGAAGCGGCAGTCGCGGAAGAAAAATTGAGCCGCCACAAATGATGTCTAGGACAATCGGAGTTGTCATGTCACGCGGGGAGTATCTAAGGCTTCAAGAGGCCCGCAACCCAAAACGGCTTAAAACGGCCAATTGCAAATAAAAAAGGCGGCCATGCGGCCGCCTTATCAGGGGAAAAGTAGGTCGGGACCTTTACGGTCCCGACCAATTATTCTGTGCGCTGGTTGTCGGGACCGCAAGGGTCCCGACCTACGAAGAAAGACCGGCAGGTCTCATCCGTCCAGAGTCAAGCTCAGGACGGAAAGGACCTGCCGGAACATAAAATAAATTTCACCCGCGCGGAC
>JACRAV010000134.1 GCA_016213305.1 Candidatus Zixiibacteriota bacterium
AAGCGCGGTGCTGTTGTCATACAAAAAGCCGTTCTCAGGCGGGCTGAATCCCACCATCTGTGCCAGTGTCGCCACATACCCGCCGCGACTATAAAGGTTGGTGAATACCAGCGCTACGACCACCAGCGAGGTGATCCACGGCAAAAACAGACCCGATCGGAATACCCCCCGGCCTCGCATCGGCGCATGCACCAGAAGGGCCATAACCAGAGCCAGTATGGTCGTGACTGGAATCGTCCCCGCCACAAAAATACAGGTGGTACTAAGCGCGGCGACAAAATCTTGATCGGCAAAGAGTGACCGATAATTCTCAAATCCCACCCAGTCGAATTGGTCGCTGAGCAGGCGATAGTTGGTCAGACTGATAACAAATGCGAAAACCAGCGGAAAGGCCCAGAAGAGCAAAAACGACAGATGCCAGGGAAGTGTCAGCCCCCAGCCCAACAGCCGCCCCCGTTTCATTTGCGCTTCAGCTGGGTGATCTTGATCTGGGCGTTGCGCAAAGCCGTGGCCGGCAGTTTGGACCCGAACAGCGCGTCCTCGACCGCCTTCTCGATCGCGTCCTCCATAAACGGCCAGTCGGGATCAACCGGCGGGTGTTCCGACTGCGTCAACTGTCGGATAAACGTCAGCAGATTGATATTATTCTGAAAATAGGGATCCGCCTGCGCGGTCCGGCTCGAAGGATTGGCCGATCGATTCGCCTTGCAGAATCGCACCTGATTCTCAGGCGAGGTCATCCATGCGATGAACTTGCGGGCCTCATCCTGATGCGCGCTCTTGGCGTTGATCGATAGAAACTCCCCGCCCATGAACGACTTCCCCGGATACTTGGGACCGGGAATAAACGTGGTGCCATAGTCCACCGCTCGCTTTTCGAGTTCGATCCGCTTGATCAGCCAGTCACCGGAAATAATGTACGCGATCTTTCCCTCAAGCCAGGCATCCTCGATTCCCCGCTGGTCCGCGACAAACCCGTTGTCATTAAGTTGCTGGTACAGGCGCAGAGCGTCGATCGCCTTCCCCGATGAAATTACGCAATACTTGCCGTCATCGGTGAAAAGCTGGGCGCCGTTCGACCAGAAGAACGGCATGTACTTCTTGTACAACCGGTGCTTTTCCGGGGCGTTCGATCCCCAGCCGAAGAACTTCCCTTTTCCATTTTGCGAGATTTTGATCGCCGACTCGCCCAATTGCGGCCAATTCGCAGGGATGTACGTGCGCTCATATCCGCCCTTGGCCAACACATCGCGGTTGATAAACAACACCCGCGTCCCCAGAATCCAGGGCCGGCCATACACTTTGCCGCCGTAAGTCGCCAATCCCCAGCCATCATACCCGGCGCTGTCTCCCTTGATGTCCCCGGAGAGATCGGCCAGCTGATTATTGGCGGCGAACTGCGCTATCCAGTCCGAGCCAAGTTCGAGCACGTCCGGCCCTGAATTGGCCGCAAACGCAATGACCAGCTTTTCCTGACCCTGCGCCCAGGTGAGATCGGTGACATTCACTTTGATATCCGGGTTCTTCGCCTCGAACTCCCGGACTATTTCCATAACCGTTGGTTTGATGTCCGGATCGGTCCAGAACTGCCACCACTCCAGAGTCGTTTCGGCACAGGCAGAACCGACCCACATCACGGAACCGGCCGCCGCCGCCAACAGTACGATAAGACGCATTTTCAATGTCATATTCACCATTTCTTTCGACTGGATTGCAAATATACCTCTGCTATCATGCGCGGCAATCAAAAAATCTTTTTGTTGCCAGCTCCCGAATCGGACCGGACCTTATTCCTCTGTGCACTGGTCTTACTTCATAGCCGTACCCGATCCGACTGCCTGGCTCGACACCTCAAAGCTCCCGGTGCTGGTTCTGGCCTGTATTGCGGTCGCGCTGGTCCTTTATACAACTTACTCCCGTCACGGTCGCGACGGGTTCACGGTGCGCAAGATCGCCGGACTTTCGGCCGTCGAGGACGCCATCGGCCGTGCCACCGAGATGGCCCGACCGGTGCTGTTCACCCCGGGATGGGGGGGAGACATTCAGCGCCCCACCACCCTCGCCAGCTTGAATATCCTCAGCCATATCGCCGAAAAGACCGCCTCCTTCGACTGCCCTTTGCTTTTCCCGACCCACGATCCGGTGATCATGTCGGTGGCGCAGGAGGTTGTTCGCGAAAGCTACGCCCGTTCCGGATTCGCCGACCGCTACCGCGAAAGCGACATCCAGTATGTAAGTTCCTCGCAATTCGGCTATGCCGCCGCCGTTGACGGCCTCATTGCCCGAAACAAGCCCGCCGCCATATTTCTTCTGGGAACGTTTGAAGCCGAGTCTTTGATCTTTGCCGAAACCGGCAACAGCGTCGGCGCCATTCAGATCGCCGGCACCGATTCCACCATTCAGCTCGCCTTCTTTATCGTCGCCTGCGATTACACCCTGATCGGCGAAGAACTGTTCGCCGCCTCCGGTTATCTCTCCTCGAACCGGGCCATCCTTGCTTCCGTGCGCGCACAGGACCTTCTCAAGCTGGTGCTGGTCGCCATTCTGGTTCTGGCCGTCATCTGGGCGACCATTGACCCAACCGCCGACTGGTGGAAAGTATGATCCCCCGTCGTCTGCCTCAAATTCTCGCCACCGTCTTCGGGCTGGTTCTCTTTCTCTTGTACTTCTCGTCGCATCCGACCGCCCGTGCCATCAATCAACTGGTGGTCGATAGCTACTGGCAAATCATTTTCGGCTTCGCCATTCTGGTCGGCGCTTTCAGTTTCCTGAAAGTGAATTTGCAGGCGATAGATCGCGGCGACCATCGTTGGTACCGACTCCTGTCAATCATCGGACTCATTGCCATGCCCCTGACTGCGATTATATGGGGGAGAGGCGGGGATTCCCCCTTCATGTGGCTGTTCGATAACATCCAGATTCCCCTGCAATCTACGGTCTTTGCCCTGCTCGCCTTCTTTGTCGCCTCGGCCTCTTACCGTGGCTTTCGCGCCCGATCACTCCCCGCAACCATTCTGCTGGTGGCCGCTCTGGCGGTGCTCATCAGTCGATCAACCATTGGCGAGTACATCTGGAACCAATTCCCGATAATCACCGATTGGATTAGGAATTATCCCTCCATGGCCGCCCGGCGCGCCATTCTGATCGGCATCGGACTCGGCTCGCTGACCACCTCGCTTCGCGTCATCCTCGGCATTGAGCGCGCCTGGCTCGGGAGCGGCCGATGAAATCAATTGTCGCCCGCCACTGGATCTTCCTCGGATTGCTAGTCGTCGTCGTGGTCACGATCCTGCTAAACCTCACGACCAAAGTCACTCCCTCCGAGGAAACCCGGAAACTCTATCGAATCATCGATTCCCTCCCGGCCGGATCAACCCGCAGGATCTCCTTCGATCACGAGGCCTCGGCTCTGCCGGAGATTCGTCCTCTGACGCTGGCAATTCTGCGCCACGCCTTTTCGCGCGGCCACCGGCTGATCGGTGTGGCTCTTTTGGCCGAAGGAACCGGCATCGGGTACCGCGCCCTGGAACAGACTGCCGCCGAATACGGCAAAACCTACGGCGCCGACCACGCTTATCTCGGCTTTCAGCCCCAGTCGATCGCGGCGATACTTTCGATGGGGGAATCGATCAAGGCCACCTTTCCCCGCGACTATCTCGGCGCCCCGTACGATTCGGTGCCTCTCTTGGCCTCGACAGTCAATTACAAGCAGATTGCGATAGTCATATCCATCGCCGACGGTAGCTTGTCCCAGCAGTGGATCGAGTATGGCCATGCCCGCTTCGACATACCAGCCAGCATCCGCCTACA
>JACRAV010000137.1 GCA_016213305.1 Candidatus Zixiibacteriota bacterium
GATAATGCGTACCTCGAATTTGAACGCCCCATTGTGGAGTTGGAGAAGAAAATCTCCGACATGAAGGATTTCAGCGCTGGGAATATTGAGCTCTCGGCTGAAATTGCTTCCCTTCAGATCAAGCTGGAGCGCCTCCGCGAAGAGATCTATTCCAATCTCGACCGCTGGCAACAAGTTCAGATATCACGCCATCCCCGCCGTCCCTACACCTACGACTATATCACCCACATGACCACCGACTTTGTCGAGCTTCACGGCGACCGCGGCTTCGCCGATGACAAAGCGATGGTCGGCGGATTCGCCCGGATCGACGGCGAGCCGGTAATGATCATCGGCCAGCAAAAAGGGCGGGATACCAAACAGAAACTCTATCGTAATTTCGGCATGGCCCATCCGGAAGGGTATCGTAAAGCCCGCCGGCTTTTCTTTCTGGCGGAGAAATTCAATGTTCCAATCGTGGTGCTGGTTGACACCCCCGGCGCATTTCCGGGGATCGGCGCCGAGGAACGCGGCCAGGCCGAAGCGATCGCCAAGAACATTCAGGAGATGTTTCGCCTCAGGGTTCCGATTGTTGTCGTCATTATTGGCGAGGGCGCCTCGGGTGGCGCACTCGGTATCGGCGTGGGGGACAAAGTCCTCATGCTCGAACATGCCTGGTATTCCGTTATCTCGCCCGAAGGGTGCGCCGCCATATTGTGGCGCGACGCCGCCAAAGCCCCGGAAGCGGCCGAAGCCCTCAAGCCCGCGTCGCAAGACCTCCTGAGTCTGGGCATTGTGGACAAAATCGTGCCGGAGCCGCCCGCCGGCGCTCACAACGATCACCCCGGCGCCGCCACCCTGCTCAGAGAAGAACTGGCTCGCACCCTGAGCGAATTGAAACACTTGTCGGTCGAGCAGTTGTTGAAACTGCGGCTCGACAAATACCGAAAAATGGGCCAGTATCTGGAAATCTGAGGTGCCTCGCATGCCGTTGTCCGAAAAACTTGTCAAAGAACTCGTGTGTCCAAAATGTCGTGGTCCACTGGAATATCAGCAGGCCGCCAATCGCCTTGTCTGTCAGCCATGCCGGCTGGCCTATCCGATCGCCGATGATGTTCCGGTCATGCTGATCGACGAGGCCGAAAAGGTACAGTAAAGGTTATGGGTATGAAATTGTCCAAGTTTTGCGATGAAAATCTCATCCAGTTCGATCTCCGCGCCTCCGGGAAAAAAGAGGCCATTGAGGAATTGGTCGATCTGGCGGCCCGCTCCAACATGATCAAGGATCGCGAAGTGCTCCTGCGCGACATCATCGCCCGCGAAGAACTCGTGACCACCGGCGTCGGTTACGGCGTCGCCTTCCCGCACGCCAAGACTGGAGCCACCAAAGGGATCGTCATTGCCTTCGGCCGGAGCGACAAAGGGATTGATTTCGACGCCATGGACCATCAGCCGGTCCATCTGCTCTTTCTGATCGCGGCGCCCGAAGACGCCGTCGGGGCGCACCTGAACGTCATGTCGAGCTTGTCGTTCATGATGCGTTCGGAGGACAACCGTTCGAAACTGAAGAAAGCCGGCTCTCCCGGAGACGTGCTGGCGCTGATGGATAGTCTGACCTGACAACTTTAAGCGGCAAGGAGTGTCGCGCTCGTGACATGGATTTCATCCATTTTTGCCCGGTACTGGCGTAGCGTTCATCTGACATTGGTCGCCGCCCTGACCGTCGCCCTTATCCTTCGCGTCGGCGAAATCAACGGGCTGGCCAGCCGAGCCGTCATCGGCTCGTTTTACTATCCGTTTGCCCGGCTACGCATGATTGCCTCCGACTTTGTCGGCGTGCGCGATGACAACCAGCGCCTCAACAACGCGCTGGTGGAGGCCTCGTTGAAACTCTCTCAACTCGACGAAATGCGCCGCGAAAATCTGCGCCTGTCGGAAATCATCGGCTTTCAACCTCCCGCCGGCTATGGGCTGATCCCCGCCCGGGTTATCTCCGTGCTCGGAACCAGACTCCCCGTCGGAGCCACCATTAACCGGGGATCGGTTGAGGGGGTGAAATTCAATCAGCCGATCATCAACCAATTCGGCCTTGTCGGACGGGTGATCAGCGTGGAAACTCATACGGCGGCCATTCAGCTCCTGAGCGACCCCGCCAATCGCGTCGCCGCCCGCCTCTCCCAGAGCCGCGAAATGGGCATCGTCAAATATGACCTCATGCGCGGATTCATGATGGATAACTTCCCCACCGCCGGCACCATCAACGAAGGCGACACCGTCGTGTCCTCCGGACTCGGAGGCGTCTATCCCCCCGGATTGATGGTCGGACGCGTGGTCACTATTGAGCGCCCCGCCGACATTCCGTTCTGCCACGTTATGATCGAACCCATGGCCAATTTCAACTCGCTCGAAGAGGTCTTCGTGCTGAAGGAACAATAGACGTGCGGCTTATTCCCTATATCTTGTACCTGATTCTCATTTCGTTCCACGTCGTGATCCTGGCCGATCTCACCTCCATAGCCGGGGTAAAGATCGATCTGGCCGCCTTTATCATCCTGACCGTGGCCATGTACAAGGGAGAACTGGCCGCCCTCTGGTTCGGGTTCCTGGCCGGCCTGACGGCCGGCGCCACCCTTCCCGATGCCATTGGCTGGTACGCCCTGTTTGGTGCCGTCCTGGGCCTGACTGCCAGCCGGGTCAAAGACCGCATGAACATCGAGGCGGTCGCGGCCAAGCTGGTAATCGTCTTTGTCGGGGTCATTCTGTTCAATTTTGCGGTGTCATCCGTGATCCAGGCCGAAGGGTTGGGCGCGCTTTGGTGGCGCGATATCCCCGCCGGGGCCTTATACACCACGGTTTTGGCGGCTATTTTCTTCGCCATTAAACATGGATACTTAACTGGACAGAGGTTCAAGTCGATATTCTAACCTGAGATGACAAATCGACAACTGCCCATGGGAGACCGCTACCGCCTCGCCTTATGCGTGGTGGCCGTTGTTGTTCTCTTTATGTTCGGCGGTTTGATTAAGTTGCAGATTGTTCAGCACGACGAGTTGTCCGCGCTCTCCGAGAGCAATCGGCTCCGGGTCGTGCCGATCGTGCCGCCGCGGGGAATCATGTATGACCGCGAAGGCCGGCAGATCGTAAACAACCGACCCTCCTACACTCTCTCGGTCGTCCCGGCCGAAGAAGTCAAAGGCAAAACCCTCGCTAACCTGTCGACGGTTATCGGCCTCGATACAACCCAGATCCGAAGAAACGTCCGCAGGACCATGATCACCCAATATCAGCCCGCGCCGATCATGCGCGATGTCCCCTTTGACAAAATCGCGGTTCTTGAGGAACGGAGCGGAGATTTCCCCGGCATCAGTTACCAGATGGACCGGGTGCGACAGTACGTCGCCCCGCCCGGGTCCGAGGCCTTCTCCGGATATGTCGGCGAACTTTCGGCTGATGAAGTGGAAAGAGTTGACCCGGACCTCTATCGTCTGGGAAGCATGATCGGCAAGAAAGGCCTCGAAAAACAGTACGACCAATTGCTCCGGGGCAAGGAAGGCACCGCCTATTTTGAGGTCTTTTCGTCGGGACAAGTGCTCGGTCCCTATGCCGGAAAACAAAGGGTCGAGGCGGTCGCCGGGGCGGATTTGACCCTGTCTATCGATCTCGATCTCCAGCAACTGGCCACCCAGGTGTTCGACAGTTTTTGTTGCGGCGCTATCGTAGCGATGGACCCGCGCACGGGCGAAGTTCTGGCCCTGACCTCGTACCCCGGTTTCGATGCCAATGTCTTTTCCGGCGTCGTCTCGGAAAGTCTCTGGAATGCGGTATCCACCAATCCCGCGCACCCGCTCCTCAATCGTGACCTCAATGGCCTCTATCCACCCGGCTCCACCTTCAAATTGATTACCGTCGGCGCCGGACTCGAAGAACGAGCTATTGACATCAATTCCACTTTCCGTCCCTGCTACGGCGGCTACCAGTTTGGCACTCGCTTCTTCAGATGTTGGGATAAGGGCGGGCACGGGATTCTCACCGCTACCCATGCTCTCGAGGCCTCCTGCGACGTCTATATGTACCAGTTGGGGTTGAAGATCGGTATCGACGGCCTCAGTAAGTACATGGGCGCATGCGGCTTCGGTAAACCAACCGGCATCGACCTGCCCGGCGAAGCCGCCGGCCTCAATCCCAACACCGAATGGTACAATTCCCGGTACGGTAAAAATCGCTGGACCAACGCGCTTACACTTAATAACGCCATTGGTCAGGGAGAAATCCTCACCACCCCGATTCAACTGGCGCAATTTTACTGTGGACTCGCCAATCACGGTCTCGTGTACCGACCGCATCTGGTCAAGTCCATTCGTTACCCGAACGGAAAATCTGCGCCCGTTACGCCCGAACTGTCATTTAAGCTCCCATTCTCCGAATCCACCCTCGCCACCCTCAACGAAGGCCTTCGGCTGGTGGTGGAAGGGAACCAGGGAACCGCCCGGCGGCTTAAGAATGATCTGTATTCCATCGGAGGCAAAACCGGCACCGCCCAGAACCCCCACGGCAATGACCACTCCTGGTTTGTCGGTGTGGCCCCGCTTGAAAACCCGGAGATCGTCTGTTGTGCCATCGTCGAAAACGCCGGTCACGGGTCCGAGGTCGCCGCGCCCGTGGTGGGACAGATTATCAAGAAATACATGGAAAAGAAGCTCGGGTTGAACAAAGTGGCACAAGCGACGATTCCCGAGGTCCAGCCATGATCCTGAATTACCGGAACCTCGACTGGAAACTGATCGGCGTGGCGTTCGCGTTGTCCGTTATCGGTATCCTGCTTATCATGTCCGCCACCCACTTTTCCAGTAGCTCCTTTGAACGCTATTATTACCAGCGACAGGCGCTCTGGCTGTGTGTGGCCATGTTCGTCTTCGCTGTCATCGTCCATCTTCCGTTCAGATTTCTTGACCTGCTGGCTTACCTTTTCTATGCCGTTGGCGTGATTCTTCTGGCGCTGGTGCTGGTGATCGGACATACTCGCCTGGGCGCCTCGCGATGGTTCGATCTTGGACCGATATCTTTGTCGCCATCCGATGTCGGCAAGATCGGCCTTCTGCTCGCCCTCGCTCGCTTCTTCGCCTACACCCGACTCCCGGTCACTTCCAAGCGGCGGCTCGCCTTGTCGGCGCTTCTCATGCTCGTTCCGGCTCTGCTGGTACTCAAGCAACCCGATCTGGGAACATCGCTCGTCTTCTTTGTCGTGCTGTTTGCCCTCTGGTTCTGGTCGGGATTGTCGCCCTTGTACCTTCTACTGATCGTGACGCCCATCGCCTCGCTGGTCACCGCCTCACACTGGCTTTCGTGGGCCATCTATCTGGTCGCTCTTCTGGTCTTTCTCACTTTACTCAAGCCGGGGATGCTCTTCAGCGTAGTCGCCTTCACATCTAATCTGGGTTTCGGAATGATTACGCCGTTCATGTGGAACCGGCTGGCCGATTATCAGAAATCCCGCATCATCACCTTTCTCGATCCCGGACACGATCCGCGCGGGGCCGGGTATCAGATTATCCAATCCAAAATCGCCATTGGCTCCGGCGGACTTTGGGGAAAAGGGTTCCTGTCCGGATCGCAGGCCAAGCTCGACTTCCTCCCCGAACGCCACACCGATTTCATCTTCTCGGTCCTGGGTGAGGAATTCGGACTGCTGGGATGCCTGATCGTGATTGTCCTGTTTGGCTACCTGTTCTTCCGTTGTCTAAAGATTGCCGTCCGGTGCCGCTCTCGGTTCGCCTCCTATCTCATCGCCGGCGCCACGGCGATTATCTTCTTCCAGTTCGTGGTCAATATCGGGATGGCCATCGGCATCATGCCCGTTACCGGCCTGCCGCTTCCGTTTCTCAGCTACGGCGGCACGGCGCTGGTCCTGTTCTGGACACTAATTGCCCTCATTGTCAGCGCCGACTACAACTGGCAGGAATACTGAGCCGGGCTTCTGAAACTCCATCAGAATACGGTACTTCCCGTCATGGCGACGGTGCGAAATCAGTTGCCGTTTGAGGTTGACCGCCCCGCCCAACTTGCCGATCTTCCCCTATTGATGACGGTAGAAAGAGTATATGATACTAATCCGACACACTAAGAGCGCTCCATTTGTCCTTCTGGCCTGCATGCTGGTCGGGGGGATTGCCGGATCGGTCTTTTCGCAAGCGCCTCCACCTGAATTCCGCTCCATGAGCCAGGCCGGCGTGCGACTGGGCGGCTGGGCTAATTTGGGAGACACCCCGGCCAAATCGGCGACCGGAACCGGTGGTGCTTCGTACGACATCGATTTCAAAGGCGGCTGTTTTTACACCGAGGCCTATGTCGGCATTCGGATTACCCCCATACTCGTGAGTGAGCTGACCCTGGGGATATTCAATCGCGGCGAAGTGAACCTAACCGACGGCACCGATCAGTATTTCGGTAATCTGGTGGTCTATCCTTTTTCGGTGCGCGCCAAAATGTATCCGTTCGGAAACTCTCGGTGGCGACTCCAACCCTATCTTACCGGCGGACTGGCCTTCTACTACGCCCGGCACAGTATTCAATTCTATCGCACCAACGCCCTGTTTGTGGTGTTTGATGAAACGTCGGCCACCGATTTTGATCTGACCGCCGGCGGCGGGTGCAATCTACCGATCGCCCAGAAGCTGGCGCTTGATTTCAATGTGTCGTACATGCCCCTCGCGTTTTCCAAGAGTCTGATGACTATACAAAATTACGATGGACTTTCCATCACCGTCGGAATCGTATATCTGTTCTCTTCAAAAAAATAACGGAAGGTTTTACAGGGAGGTTATAATGAAAGTTGGCATAAACGGATTCGGACGTATCGGCCGGTTGGTCCTCAAGGCGGCCCGCGGCACCGACATGGAGTTTGTCGGGATCAACGACATCACCGACGCTAAGACTCTTGCGCACCTGCTCAAATACGACTCGATTCACGGCCGGTATCCGGGTGAAGTGCGGGTCGATGGCGACAAGCTGGTGGTCGAAGGCAAATCGATCCCGGTGCTCGCCGAAAAGGATCCCGCGAAACTGCCCTGGGCGTCGCTCGGAGCCGAGGTTATTCTGGAATGCACCGGCAAGTTCACCACGAAAGAAGACGCTTCCAAACATATCGCCGCCGGCGCGAAGAAAGTGCTGATCTCGGCTCCGGCCAAGGGGCACGACGGCACGTTCATACTCGGCGTCAATTCCGATCAGTACGACAAGAGCAAGCATCATGTCGTCTCGATCGGTTCCTGCACCACCAATTGTCTTGCCCCGGTCGCGAAAGTGCTGATGGACAACTTCGGGATCGTCAAAGGGTTTATGACCACCATCCACGCCTACACCGCCGATCAGCGATTGCAGGATGCGCCGCACAAAGATCTTCGTCGCGCCCGCGCCGCCGCTCTTTCGATGGTCCCCACCACCACCGGCGCGGCCAAGGCCATTGCCGAATGTTTGCCCGCTTTGAAGGGGAAACTGGACGGCGTCGCCATACGCGTCCCCACGCCCGATGCTTCGCTGGTCGATCTGGCGGTCATCCTGGAAAAGGAAGCCACCGCCCAGCAGATCAATGAGGCGCTCAAAAAAGCGGCGACTTCCGGCCCGCTCTCGCGCACTCTCGAATATACCGAAGACCCGATCGTTTCGATTGATATCGTCGGCAATCCGCACGGCTCGGTGGTCGACGGCGGCCTCACCGCCGCCCACGGCAACATGGCCAAAGTGTTTGCCTGGTACGACAACGAGTGGGGATTCTCGTGCCGCATGGTCGATATGATGCGGATGATGCTGTAAAACACGAAGGCAGGAGATATGAAAAAGGTAACTGTTGCAGACA
>JACRAV010000138.1 GCA_016213305.1 Candidatus Zixiibacteriota bacterium
CGGACTCCGGTATTTCGGTCGTCATATCCGATACCGCGACGACGGGGGCAGACCTTGTGAACACCGTGGCCGTGTCGCCGGGAGACAAAATCGACGTTCAAGTCACACCGTCCGGCACGCCGACCGCGTCCAACATCGCCTGGTCCTGCGTTATCGACGCGGCTTCAAGGACATCCTGTTTTATGGGAGGGGATCTCACGCCGTCAGCCAGCTCAACTCTTTACTATTGTCCTCAAGGATGTTTTTCGAGCAATTCTGCTGACACAGGCCGCCGGGCGAAAATCACGACACCCGGCGTCTTGAAAAATCTTTACGTGCAGCTTAATGCGGTCGCTCCCGGCGCGGGTAAATCCTACACCTACACGGTCATTAAAAACGGCGTTGCGACCGCACTTCAGGTCGTCATCTCCGACACCGCCACAAGCGGAAGTAACACGACCGATTCGGTGGTAGTTGCCGCTGATGACAGGATTTCGATGAGAATAACGCCGAGCGGAACGCCTGCCGTTCCCTGGTCAAATTGGGGCGTCGAGTTTGATCCCGATAACGACGGCGAAAGCCTGATTTTGAACGTGAATATCTCAAACCCCTCAACCACCGTTAATAATTATCTCACCATCGGCGGGAACTGGACCTCGAGCGCCACGGAAGGGAATTTCGTGGGTGTGGCGCCCGTGGATTTCGTCATAAAGAATTTTTATGTGGAGATCTCAATCGGACCCGGCGCGGGCAAGTCCTATCAGTACGCCTTAAGAAAAAACAGCGTCACTCAGTCTTTGTCCGTGACGCTTACGGGAACAAGTCCCCAGACCCAAAGCGATCTTGTGAACACCGTAAATGCCGCTCAGGGGGATATCGTGAATTTCATCATTATGCCGTCGGGCACCCCCGGGGCAATCGCTCCGGTTTCCTGGGGAGCGACGGCTTATATTCCACCGGCGGGGGGCGGATCGGTCTTAGGAAGAAGGCAATTACGAGGCGTTGAAAGGGGTGTTCTTCGATGATTATTCTTGGCAAATACAATCAGTCAAAAACCGTGATGTTTCCGCTTGTCACAAGAGGGGCGGTTGATTTCAAAACGGGCGCAACCTTTGCCGCCGGGGATGTCAAAGTCTCAAAAGACGGCGGAGCGTTCGCCAACACGACGAATCTTCCGACCGAGCTTGGGAGCGGCTGGTATCAGCTCGTTCTCACCGCAACGGAAACGCAAGCCGCAAGGATTTCCATAAGCGTCATCGACCAGGACGCTACAAAGGTTTTCGAGGATCAGGGGATCTACGTTGAGACTTACGGAAACGCCAGCGCCGAGCATGAGATTGATTTGGATCAGCCCAATGTGAAAGTAAACTCGGCTTTCAAGAAGAACACGGCGTACACGAGTTACATGTTTCTCATGGTCGATGACACGGACGGCAAAACGCCGGAGACCGGCCTTACGGGTATCAGTTGCACCCGAAGTATCGACGGCGGAGCTTTCGGCGCGTGCGCCAACGCCGCCTCGGAGGTGGGCTCCGGCTGGTACAAGATCGACCTTGCGACGACCGACTTAAATGGCGACGAGATCGTTCTTCGCTTCACGAAGGCGGGTGTCGCAAGAAACTGGGAACACAAAATAAGGACAAACGCGACTTAAGATGTCGGCAAGAATTGTCTCACCCTCAAGCGTCATCACAGATCCCGAACAGGGCACAACCCTTTATCACTCGGCTCGAGCTCCGGTCACTACGATTTCTCCGTCAAGGTATGCGATTGAAATCCGGGATAAGAACTTCAATCTTAAGAAACGCATTGAATCCCAAGTCACGGCTCTTTCCTGGGAGTGGAACCGGATCGGCGGATGCGGCCGATGCACAGTCAAAGTAGACGGCGATTATAAAAGCTTTCAGGTAAATCCCGATGACGACGTTCGGGTCTATCTTCCAAAAGCAGGTTCCGGGGCTCTTCTTTGGTATCGGGGGTATGTGGAATCGGTCTCGCCCTCCATTCAAACCGGAAACTCAGGCTCCATCACGATTGAGTGTACCGGCTACTTCGGCTGGCTTGACCGCATCATCGTTCATGACTCGGGGGCAAGCAAGGTTTA
>JACRAV010000012.1 GCA_016213305.1 Candidatus Zixiibacteriota bacterium
AGCATGCCGGAAGATACAAAGGACTGGACCGCTTCGAGGCCCGCAAACGTTTGCTTGAGGATTTGCAGAAGAAGGGTCAGCTCGATAAGATCGAAAAATATCATCTGGTGCTCGGCACCTGTTACCGGTGCGACACCATTGTCGAACCGTACCTGTCGGATCAGTGGTTCGTGAAAATGAGCGAACTGGCCCAGCCGGCGATTGAGGCGGTAACCTCGGGGAAGATCAAATTCCATCCGGCGTACTGGTCGAAGACCTATCTGCACTGGATGGAAAATATCCGCGACTGGTGTATCTCCCGCCAGCTCTGGTGGGGACACCGGATTCCGGTCTGGTACGCCGAGGACGGAACCATGTTCATTTCCGTCAACCGCCCCACCGCCGACCAATGCGCCGGCTACGACCCGGCCAAACTGGTGCAGGATGAAGACGTCCTCGACACCTGGTTTTCCTCGTGGCTCTGACCGTTTTCGACTTTCGGCTGGCCGGAGAAGACGCCCGAACTGGAAAAGTTCTATCCGACCAAAGTGCTCGTGACCGCCTCTGAGATCATCTTTTTGTGGGTGGCGCGCATGGTCATGTCGGGGTACGAATTCATGGGCGAGGCCCCTTTCACCGATGTCTATATTCACGGCACGGTGCGCGACGAGCGGGGTATCAAGATGTCCAAATCACTGGGTAACGGAATCGATCCGCTCGAAATCACCAACCAGTACGGCGCCGACTCCCTGCGGATATCGATGACGCTCGCCACCCCCGACGGCCAGGACCCGTGCATCGGACGGAACACCTTCGAGACCGGGCGCAATTTCGTCAATAAATTGTATCAGGTATCGCGGTTTGTCATGATGCGTCTGGCGGGACGGCCGCCGGTCCTCGACACAATTGACCGCAACGATCTGGTCATTTTCGACCGGTGGATCCTTTCGCGGCTCACCCAGACTATTACCGAAGTCGATCAGGCGATGGCCGAATACCGGCTCTCGGCGGCCTCGAAGATTTTGTACAACTTCGTCTGGGAAGACTACTGTTCCTGGTATGTCGAACTGATCAAGCCCGACCAGCCCGGCGCGGTGATTCGCGAGGGGTCGCTCAACGTCGCCACCTACGTGCTCGACAAGATTATCAAGCTTCTGCATCCGTTCGTGCCGTTTGTCACCGAGGAAATCTATTTGCAATTGACCGCCGGCGCGGCGGAAACGATCACCTTCGGCCCCTGGCCCAAAGCCGACCCGTCTCTCATCGACGCCGAGCTTGAGGCCAATCTGCGGCAGATTCAGGACGTGGTCATGGCGGTGCGCTCGATCCGTTCGGAGCTTAACGTTCCGCCCGGCAAGAAGTCCGACCTTCATGTGCGGGTCAACGATCCGGCGCTCGGCGAACTGCTCCGCAATCATGTCGGGTATTTCCGCTCGCTGGCCCGGGTGGAGAACCTGGTCTGCGGTACCGATGTCAAGAAACCGCCGATGTCGGCCTCGGCCGTTCTTTCCGGGGCGGAGATTTTTGTGCCGCTGGCCGGGTTGATCGATCTCGATTTGGAAAAGAGCCGCCTGCAGAAGGAACTCAACAATCTGCGCGACGCACTGGAAAAACTGGGGCGCAAACTGGCCAATCCCGACTTCCTGGCCAACGCTCCCGAAGACGTGGTCGCCAAGGAACGGGCCAAAAAAGAAGACTACGAATCGAGAATCGGAAAGCTCAACCGGAACCTCGAACAGATCATGGGCTGGTAAAGGGTCGGGTATGACCGAACTGTCGTCGCTGAAAAACTACAGCGATATCCGGCGGCTGGTGCCGTTCGAATCGTTCCGCACCGCCACCACCTATATCTCGTGGCATAATCGGCTGAGCATGACCCACATGCTCGAAACCTGGGAGGCGCTGGTGGTGGCACATGCGATCGAGCGCAAACCGATCGACGAGTTCCTCTTTTCCGCGGTCAAGGGATTTCTCGACCGGACCCGCGACCAGCCCCCCGCTTCCCTCGAAGAGTGTCGCACTCGCGGTGATGAATTGATCGGTTTTCTATATTCACAACAGCCGTAGCCGGATGGTCCGATCAATGATGCAACGCAGTACCTCCGAGATCGCGGGCTGGATCGGCGCCGCTTTTTTCGTAGCCCTGTTTGCAGTCGCCAACCTTTTGCCGATCAGGTTCCTCTGGGGATTCAATTTCTATTCGTACCTGCCGCCGGTCTGGATCTGGATTGCCCTCGGCGTCATTCTCGTATCTGCACTTCCACCGGTAGCCGGTCTCTTAATGAGGTTTCTCGAGCGCACGAGTAGCACACTTTCAACAAGCACGCGAAATCAGATTATCACTTGCGCGGTGGTGCTCTGCGCCTTCGCCGCTCTGTGCTGGATATTTTCG
>JACRAV010000139.1 GCA_016213305.1 Candidatus Zixiibacteriota bacterium
GATCGCATCGCAGATTCGGTTTTCCAGCAGATATTATTGCGACCGGAAGAATACGATGTCTTTGCGACGCCAAATCTCAACGGCGATTATCTCTCCGATGCCTGCGCGGCGCAGGTCGGCGGACTCGGCATGGCGCCGGGGGCGAATATAAGTTCGTTTGTCGGACTCTTTGAGGCGACACACGGCACCGCTCCCAAGTATGCCGATAAGGACATGTCGAACCCCGGCTCGCTGATGTTGTCAGCGGTGATGATGCTTGACCATATGGGATGGTTCGAGGCGGGGGAGATGGTGGAGAAGGGGATGGAGAAAAGCATCACTCAGAAGATCGTCACCTACGATCTGGAACGCCAGATGACCGGCGCGACCAAGGTGGGAACCTCGGAGTTCGCGACGAACATTATTAAGAATTTGTAGGCGTTGTCTTGTTGTAGGGTGGGACCGTCCTCGAACCCTTGACCCCTCCCCTTGCCCCTCCCCGAATCGGAGAGGGGGAAACCTGGAATGAAACCTTGCTCCCCTTCCCGTATCGGGAAGGGGCCGGGGGTTAGGTATCTTCAAAAGATGACGAGTCTGAATACATTCTCCCCCTACGCCATACACGTTTCAACTAACTCAAACCGTTGCCGACGTCTTCGACGGCGACCCGGTCATCGATTTGATTACCCGCTCGGTGTCGCGCGCAATAACCAATTCTTCATTGGTCGAAACGCAAAGAACGCTGACTTTACTGCCGGCCGATGAAATGACCGTGTCCCGCCCTCTGGCGGTCTGGTTCTTATTCTCATCAAGTTCAATTCCGAGGAAATCGAGATGTTGGCACGAGAGACGACGCACCTCCGCAGAGTTCTCTCCCACTCCGGCGGTGAAGACGAGGGCATCGAGACCATTCATCACTGCTGTATACGACCCGATATATTTGCGGATGCGATAGCAATAGACATCGAGAGCAAGTTGAGCCATGCTATTGCCGCTGTTGGCGGCCTCGATGATTTCGCGCATATCGGACGACACCCCCGATATTCCCATCAGTCCGGAATGCTTATTGAGAAGGGTGTTGGCCTCATGGAGCGACAGTTCTTCCCGCGCCATGATGTGCAGTATGATGGCCGGATCCATGTCCCCGGAACGCGTGCCCATCAGCAATCCTTCAAGGGGAGTGAATCCCATCGTCGTGTCGACCGAGACGCCGCGATCTATTGCGGTCATGGATGCGCCGTTGCCGAGGTGGCATGTTATTACTTTCATCTGGTCGACAGGCCTGCCAAGAATCGTTGAGGCTCGTTCGCAGACAAATTTGTGCGATGTGCCGTGGAATCCATAGCGCCGGATGCCATACCGCTTGTACATGACATAGGGGAGACCGTAGAGATAAGCGTGGGGCGGAATGGTATGATGGAATGAAGTGTCAAATACCGCCACCTGCGGAAGTCCGGGTAATGTTTTATTGCAGGCATTGATGCCGCGGATATTATGCGGATTGTGGAGGGGGGCAAGCTCGATGAGGTCGCGAAGCTCGGTCATCACCGCCGGAGTAATCATGGCGGCGTCGGTGAAATGCGCTCCGCCGTGGGCGACGCGATGTCCTACCGCTTCGATTTCCGATTTATCTTTGATAACGCCATGATTGGCCGACAGCAGAATCGATACCACCGCCTCAACGGCGACGATGTGGTCGAGAATGTCCATTCCCAGTTTGACCACCGGACGGTCGTGCGGCTTATGTTCCAGCACCGAGCCGGCCATACCGATTCGCGACACCATGCCGCGGGCCAGGGACAGTTCGGTGTCGGTGTCGATGAACTGATATTTCACCGAGGATGATCCGCAGTTGATAACAAGAATCTTCATACTTGTCCCCATTCGGCCATATGTTGCTCCATTTACGTCTCGTCCTTTTTTACTTTGTTGCCGTCGCGGTCGTACTCAAAGAATCCTTTGCCGCTCTTTGCCCCCAAATGTCCCGCCCGCACCATTTTTCGGAGGAGCGGACTGGGGGCATATATTGCCGAGAAGCGTTCGCTATGGAGATTGTTCATCCAGGCGAGAATGACGTCGAGACCGGTCATGTCGGCCAATGTAAGCGGCCCGGTGTTAAAACCAAAGCCGAGTTTCATGGCTTCGTCGATATCCTCGGCGCTCGCTACCCCTTCCATCAGGACATTGATAGCCTCGTTTATCATCGGCACTACGACTCGAGTCGTGACATAGCCGGGGCTTTCGTTGACAGTAATCCACTTCTTGCCGAGCATCTCGGCAGTCGAAACCGCTTTATTAAATGTCGCGCGGTCGGTCTTCATCCCTTTGATTATTTCAACCAGCGGCACTCGCGCCACCGGATTGAGAAAGTGCATCCCTATCAGTCGTCCGGGGTGTGTCATCGATGATGACAGCTCGGTGATTGATAGGGTGGCGGTGTTGGTGACAATGACCGAATCAGGTTTGCAGAGGTAGTCGATACGCGACAGCACTTCCCGCTTCGCTTTCAGTTCTTCGGGAACGGCTTCGAAAATGATTTCGGCGTCGCGGACGACATTAAGCTCGTCGGTCGGAAGGATGCGCGCGAGAATCGCCTTCTTTTCCCCCTTGGTAAGTCCCCAGCGCTCGATTTCTCGGTCGAGGGCAAGGCCTATCTGAAGATGGCCGTGCTGGGCACGTTCGGGGGTGCGGTCGACGAGATACAGCTCATAGCCTGATTGGGCGATGGCCTCCGCCAGACCCTGCCCCATAACTCCTGCCCCCAGTATGACAAATCGTACGGTATTCATATAAACACTCCTTTGCGGCGGCAACGGCCGTCGGTTGGTGTATAACGATATATTCGGCCGATTTGTCGCTTGCTGTAGTATACAAAAAGAGGCGCAATTCTCTCCTTGACCCTAATCAACGAGCGTTTTGAGACTCTATTTGACAATAGGCCAACTCCTGCGATATTAGCAATAACGGCCCATGCTGAAAGTGAGGAATTGCCATGAAGTTGCGTAAAGTATCGGACATCTTAGCTCTTGTTCTTCTTGTCATCTCTTTCTCCCTTCTGTCTGAATCTTCTACAGCCGGAATCGAGCGAACGGCGAAACGATGGTACATGTTCGATATATACGGCGGCACGTCGATGGCTCACGGCGAGTACGAGGGGATAGGGGCGACGACATTTATCACCGAATCCGGAAACTCACTGAAAATCGGGGCTGATGATTTGTACGAAGACGGTACTCATTTCGGTGTCGACTATGGCATGATGCGGACTCGAACCCTCTTTTCGCTTGGATTCCGTTATACCGATATTGAGTACAAGGATGTCGTTATTGTATCCGGCTACATGCCTTTCCTTCCCTTCGATCCCTACGCCCCCTCTAACGTCAATCTGACCCAATGGGATGTTGATGTTACGGTACATCACTACCTGGCCAATTTGTCTTTACACTCAGCCTCCCCGTACATGGGTGTAGGTATGCAAGTTGGTGCGACCAGCCAGACCGCCGATGGATTCAATTCTATTAACAGGTCGACCTTTGCCCTCAGTCTCGACTTTGGAGCCGATGTGAAAGTCTCTTCGGGAGAAGGCGGCAGATCATTCGTGACTCTTTCATCGGTGAACAGCTACCAGTTTGTAGGGACAAGCGACCGGCCAAAATATCTGA
>JACRAV010000143.1 GCA_016213305.1 Candidatus Zixiibacteriota bacterium
CGGCGGGTCTCACGTCCGGCAGGGCCGGACGAAGGACCCGCCGCAACTTCTATAAAAAAAACGCCCGGCCGGGCCGGGCGCTGTGCCAATCATCGGCAATCCCTATTGCCGCCCTTTTTGCGAATACTTCCGGTACAGTTCGGTCTGCTTGTTGTCCAGATCAACCGCCCGCCCGCCGATCCACATATTCGTCACCTGAGCCGTTATGGGGTCGAGAATATCCCCCTTCGAAACAACGAGCGTCGCTTTCTTGCCGACATCGAGCGAACCAATCTGCTCGGATACCCCCAATATCTCCGCGGCCGATAGCGTGATTCCCCGGAGAGCCGCTGACTTGCTCAATCCAAACGCCGCGGCGAAACCGGCATAGAACGGGAGATTGCGCGCATTCCACGAAGCCCCGCCGGGAGACATGCACCACTTGATCCCCGCCGCGTCAAGCTGGGCCGCCAGCTTGTACGCTTGATCGTACGAATCGTCGGCCCGGAACGGCATGCCGTTGGTCGGACCGAGCACGACCGGGATATTATTCTCTTTGAGCAGTCGGGTGGCTTTCCACGCTTCCGCCCCGCCGACCAGAATCATCTTGATCTTCTGGGCGCGCGCAAAATTCACCGCCTGTTCAATCTGGCGATAATCGCTCGCGCCGATGAACACCGGCAACTCTCCCGAAATAACCGGCAACATCGCCTCCCACCGCGAATCGATCTTCATCGATGGATCCGCCTTCTTCGCGATTGCGTAGGCGCGGGCGTTGTCGAACACTTGCGCGAGTTGTCGGCGGTTCTCATCCATCTGTTTCTTCTGATCTTCGGCGGAGCGGTCCATCCACCAGGCGGTGATAATCGCCGCCTGCGGCCAGTTCATATGCAGTCCCACAATCATCTTTTCGGCGGCGTCTTCCTTGGTCCAACCGTCAAGGTTCATCAAACTCGACCGGCCCTGCATCAGCCCTCCCTGCGGCACAATAAGTGCCGTGGTAATGCCGAGTGAACGGACGGTCGGGGGTATTTCCGAATCCGGATTGTATGCGACATGCGCCGCGACATCGGGATTATTCGAGCCGACTTCCGACATGTCGTTGGTGGCCCTTGCCTGATCGATCTCGATAAGACCGAGCGTCGTATTGGCGGCGATAATCCCCGGATAAACATTCATGCCGGTGACATCGACCACTTGCGCCCCGGCCGGAGCGGAAAGCCCCTTGCCGATGCTAGTAATGCGGCCGTTCTCGAATATAAGATCGGTGGCCGCAAGAACGCCGTGTGAAACGGTGTACAGATCGCCCCCCTTCAACAGAACGGGCGCGGTCTGTTTCTTGCCGGGGACCAGATCGTGCGCCGAGACGCCGATCACCGCCGCCGTCACCAGCGCCCAGGCGGTCAGGGCAGTCAGGACTTTATTGGTTCGCATGGAGTCTCTCCCAGACGTCAAAGGCGTCTTCACAATGCCATTCGGGGTCGCCGCGACGGAACCCGCCCGCTTCGCCTCCCCGGTCGCCGCTTGAGATTACTTTCTGAATCAGCTTCGCGCGCTCGGCCTCGTTGTCCGCGCGAACCATTGAATCGGTGGTCAGCGTAAAATACGGCGTTCCTTCTATCCAGGTCTCCACCGGTTTGGCGTACACCGAGAGCGGATCGTCGTCCCAGATGACAAAGTCCGCCTGTTTGCCAACCTTGATACTTCCCGTCAGATTGCCGACTTTCAACTGAATTGCCGGATTGATCGTCACCATCTTGAGGGCTTCCTCTTTACTCATGCCGCAGTACATGACCGATTTCGCCGCCTCCTGATTGAGCCGCCGGCCCATCTCCGGCGAGTCGGAGTTGATGCCGGTCAGGACGCCCCGATCATGAAGAAGGCAGGGATTCTGCGGGATGGCGTCGTACACTTCAAATTTGTACGCCCACCAGTCGGCAAACGAGTTGGCCGCACACCCGTGAGCCGCCATCTCATCGGCCACTTTGTACCCTTCGAGAATATGGGTAAATGTCCCGATCGTAAATCCATATTGGTCCGCCAGCCGAATAAGCATCAGGATTTCCGGCGCCACATACGAATGGCAGTGCACATACCTCTGTGACCGCAATACCTCCAATAACGCCTGATCCTGAATATCGCGACGCGGTGGGATAACCCGCGCCCTGTCTTTGGCCGAAAGAGCGTTGTATTTGTCCCAGTCGGCGCCATACTCTCTGGCCGCCTGGAAAGCGTCCTTCATAATCGTCTCAACGCCCATGCGGGTTTGGGGATACCGGATCACATGCCTGTCTCCCCAGTTCGACTGTTTGACATTCTCACCCAGCGCGAACTTGATCGTCGGGGCGGCCGCCGCGAACTTCATTTCTTCCGACGACGATCCCCATTTGAGCTTGAGCGCCTGGCACTGGCCGCCGATCGGGTTGGCCGAGCCATGCAGACTATGCAGAATCGTCACCCCGCCCGCGAGCGCGCGGTAGATATTGACGTCATCAGGATCAATCACATCACCAATCCGAACTTCGGCGCTCACCGCCTCTGTCCCTTCGTTGACGCCGCGCGAGATCGCCACGTGCGAATGCTCATCGACAATTCCCGGCGTTAGATGTTTGCCGGTGGCGTCGATTACCCGCGTGCCGCCCGGGGCGGTCAGATTCTTGCCCACTCTGGCAATCTTGCCGTCAACCACGAGCATGTCGGCGTCGGCCAGAACGCCGGCGCTGTCGCAGGTCCAGATCGTGGCATGTTTGACCAGCACATTTTCCTGCTTGGGCCGCACCGCGTAACCAAATCCGACATCCGGCCAGGTCAACTTGGAAACTAGCACCGTATCGGGGGCCTTCTCCGGTTTGGCTGTCGTATCTTTTGTCGCTGTGAATGGGGCGGTGCGCGCCGCGGTCCAATCAATCCGGGAACCGTCGGCAAATTCACATTGCCCGCTCAGCGTCGAATCACTCAGCCGGGCGCTGAACCGGGTCGTTCCGGCCACGCCCAGAGAATCCATGACCGACGAAAAGACAATCTTGTCGCGGCTGACTTGAAGGCCGGTCAGCGAGGCGCGCTTATCACCCGCCTTGAACTCGCCGGTCGGCTGATACAGGTCGCCTTTCAGCGAAAGCGCCAATGCCTTGTCGCCAAGCGTGGCCGCAAACTCGCCGCGAAAATCAACCTGATCGGGGGCTTTGAACTCGTACGCTTTCCCCGCCACCCAGACCGAGAAGATATTGGTCTTGGCGTCGAATATATCCCCGTCGCACAGAATGAAATTGGCGAACCGCCCTTTTTCCAGCGAACCCACAGAGGCGCTCAACTCGCACAACTGGGCGGGAACCGTCGTCAGGGCCGCAAGCGCGGCTCTTTTCGACAGTCCATAGCTGACCGCCTCACGAACATCTTTGAGATACTCGCCGCGATCTTTCAACCCCCGCGAGGTGAACGCAAAGGTGATGCCGTTGCGCTCCAGCTGTGCCGGGTTGGTGCGGGCACGCTCCCAATGGCGTAGCGTGGCCAGATCGACATCAAGCTCATCCTCGATGGTCTTGACTTCGGGCGCTTTAGGATACCGAACGGGAACGATGAGGGGGAGGCCGGTCGCTTTGATTTCGTCGAGGCGGCGATACTCAGACCCACTCCCCACGAGCTGGAATGGGATCGAAAATTCTTTCGATATGCGGGCGGCCCGTAACAGCACCAGTTCGTCATCCGTCTCGAAAACAACTTTCTGGGGGCCGGACGCGGCCAGCGCATCGAGCGCGGTGTTGAACTCCGGCTTCTTCTGTGATGGATCGGCTGAGTAAGCGGCCATCGCTTTTCTGTACCAGTCAACATCGAGAAACATCTGTCGCACCAGCGCAATAGAGCCCATCAGCGAACTGGGATAATCCTGAGTCGAGGTCCCCTTGTCGAACGACGCAAACTGGAGCGAATACGGTTTGATCACCAGATCATTGGGGAGGCCTTCACCCAATAGCGTCACAAACGAGCGACCCCGGAAAATGCCATCCATCTTCGCCGATTGAACGGCGGTAATTCCCTGCTTGAGATACGTCTCGGCGATCTTTTGATCGGGCTGGAATTGCGAAACCCAGGCGCGTTCGGCGTGAATCGCGTCGTTCCAGGCATTGCACCCAATCCGTTTCCCTTCGAGTTGCGGCCCGCGATCACCGCCCCAGCGGGGGCCTACCGGTTGTGGATCGACGGGGAGTCCGTAGTCGGTGTACGGATCGACAAAGCCGGGGTAGATGGTTTTCCCCTTTGCATCAATGACCGCGGCGCCGGCGGGAATCGCAATCCCCGCGCCGACATTTTGCACCTTGCCGTCCTTGATGATCAAAGTGGCGTTCTGAATGGTTTGGTTCGGGGACACGACGATGGTCGCGTTGGTGAATGCCCGCAGGTCCGGAGTTTTGGTACGGATTCCATTGGGCGGGGTGGTCTGCGCCACACCCGTCCCCACCAAAGCCAGCACGATGAAGATATGGGGTGTTTTCATGACGGTTTAGATAACACAGGCGAGGCCGAAAAGCAATCCGCCCCCGGCGGGATACCTCAAATTTTCGTGTTCCACCCCGGTCATGACGCGTGAACGGAGACTTGCGCTTTTTTTCACAAGCATGCACTCAATGATCGAGGCGCTTCGACCGATAAGAGATGATACGTGAAATAAACATCCGGGCATCTGCCCGCATCGACGGTAAAGGGGTTCCGACATGAAGCTAAGCGCACCAGTGTCGCCGACATCGGCCTTGATCTATGGCGGGACATTCCTGTTGTCAATTCTGTCATTCGTGACCACGTATACCGGTATGGCCATTCTGTTGCACCCGGCGCTCGCGGCGGCCGGGGCGCTTGGCCTGCAGTCCAGCATGCTCGGATTGGCCTGGAACATCCTGCGGGTGCGCAATCATCGGCGGGCCTACGTGGGGGCATTCAGCGTGGCGGCGCTGTTCTCGGTCTTCTTCTCGTACGCCGCGTTCAATATCGCGCTCAAGCAGACCACCCGGAGCCAGGAGGTCCGCGAGCAATACAGCGCGCAGGTCATCCCGGTCCTGCGGCAGTACGGCGATATCGCCAAGAGCGCCCTCCATTCAGCCGACTACCAGGTCAAACGAATTGATGCCATTGTCGAGGCGGAGAAAACCCGTGGCTGGGCCACAATCGTGGATGAGGGCTCGGGGGACCCGGTCGTGCAGGGAATAATCGACGGCGCTCGAAATACCGTCGCCTCATGGCGGCGCCTGGCCGGAGCCGACTATACCCAGGGTCCCGGACACGGGATGATCGCCAATTATCTGGAATCGTGGCAGGACGAGGCCCGCAAGCGCCAATCTGCGCTGGAAAAATATGTCCACGTGACCGACTCCCTGAATACTCTTCTCTCGACAGGGATACCGGTCGAACAGCAGTACCAGATGGTCAATTCAGCCCGGCTCGCTTTTCCACAGGCGGAGTTCGCGGCCGTCACCGCCGCTTCTGCTCCACGCCTGCCCGATCCGCCGTTGACTGCCGGTTATACGGAAACACCCCTCAACGGCCAACAGGCCTTTGCCATGGTGTTGAGCGATCTGTATCCAATGGACCTCCTCACGCTCTTCGCCCTCCTTTTGGCTTTCGCCGTCGATTTCATAGTAGTTATTCTGGCACTGGCCGCCGGGCGGACTTCCAGCGATGCCGATCTGGCCTTCGAGATTGCGGAAAAGGACGCCCAGCGACGTCTTCAGAAAGTCAAACTGGATAATCCGGCCGAATACCAGAACGTGCTCAACCAGAATATCGCCCGCCTCAAAGCGGCCAACGAATATTCTTATCAGTTCGGGCAGGCGCTTTCGGACAGCAAGCGCGCCCGCACCCGGATCAAGATGATTCGCACCGAGGATCCACAGGGGCAAAAGATGCCAAAGACCGGTTCCCGTCTGTCCCGGTTGTTTCGCCGCGAGACGGAAGAGCAGGAAGTCGAATCAGCGGTGTAATTCGGGGATATTGGCAAACTGGCCGAGCGCCTCGGGGTTGGCCAGGGCATCGCGGTTAGGGACATCCTTCCCCTGAATCAGGCGGCTGACCGCAATCTCCACTTTCTTCCCGTTCATGGTTCGCGGAATTTCCGTCACCTGCAAAATGAGCGCCGGCACATGCCGGGGGGTAGCGGCGCTTAAGATCGTATGACGAATCTTGTCGCGAAGCGGGTCATCCAGCGCCAGTCCCGGATTGAGAACCACGAACAGCACCACCCGGACATCGTTATGCCACTGCTGACCGATCACGAGCGAGTCGGCGATTTCGTCCATACCTTCGACCGGGCTGTAAATTTCGGCGGTCCCGATTCTCACACCGCCCGGATTGAGAGTGGCGTCGGATCGGCCGTACACCACGATGCCGCCATGTTCCGTCAGTCGGACAAAATCCCCGTGACGCCATGCTCCGGGGAAATCCTCGAAATACGCCGCCCGATATTTCGATCCATCCGGGTCGTTCCAGAACGATACCGGCATCGAGGGAAACGGGGCGGTACAGACCAGTTCGCCCACCTCGTTGACAATTGACCGTCCGGCGGGATCGAACATTTCCACCTTCATACCCAATCCCCGGCACTGGATTTCCTCCGAATGAACCGGGAGAAGCGGGTTGCCGAGCATAAAGCAGGAGACAATATCCGTTCCGCCGGAAATGGAGGAGAGCTGGAGATCGGACTTGACCGATTTGTACACCCACGAGAAGTTGTCGGCGGCCAGCGGCGAGCCGGTGGAGAGGATGGTGCGAAGCGTGCTCAGGCCGAACTGTGTGCTCGGTTTGAGCCCCGCCTGCTGGCAGGCGGACAGATATTTGGGACTGGTACCGAAGATGCTGATCCGTTCTTCATCTATCGCGCGCCACAGAACCTCGACATCCGGATACGTCGGCGAGCCATCGTACAGAAAGATGGTGGCGCCGACCTCCAGCGAGCTGACCAGCCAGTTCCACATCATCCAGCCGCAGGTGGTGTAATAGGCGATAACATCCTCGCGGCAGAGATCGGTATGAAGCACCAGCTCCTTGTAATGTTGCAGAAGCGTTCCCCCGGCGCCGTGCACGATGCATTTCGGCTTGCCGGTAGTCCCCGACGAATACATGATATAGACCGGGTGATCAAAGGGCAGTTCGGCGAATTCGAGTTCCCCCGGATCGGCTTCCATGAGTGATGCCCAGAAAATCGAATTGGGCGCGAACGCCGCCCGGCCATCGGACAATACCGGGATCACCACCACCTTTTCTATCGACGGAATCTTTTCGGTCATTTCGCGCACTTTGTCGATGCAATCGAGGGATTTCCCGTTGTAGCGGTATCCATCGCACGACAGCAGGACCTTCGGCTCGATCTGCCCGAACCGGTCCAGCATGCTCTGGGGTCCGAAATCAGGCGACCAGGAGCTCCAGATCGCCCCGATACTGGTCGTGGCCAGCATGGCGATGACCGCCTCCGGTGTATTCGGGACCATAGCCGCCACCCGATCGCCCGTGGTCACGCCGAGCTTGCGCAGACCGGCCGCACAGGCGGACACCTGCTCATACAACTGAGCATACGTGTAGCGCATCGGCAAACGATCTTCACCCCACGACACCAGCGCCAAATGATCGTCGCGGAACCGAAGCAGATTCCGGGCAAAGTTCAATCTGGCCCCCTCGAACCATCGGGCGCCCGGCATGACCGGATCGCTCAGCACCGACGTAAACGGCGACGAGTGAATTGTCCCCGATATTTTCCAGATCAATTCCCAGAAGCCGGCGATATCGGTAATCGACCAATTGTACAAATCATCGTAGTTTTTGAAATCTTTTCCGGTGAAGTGACGGGCGACCTCAATGAATCGGGTCATGTTGGCGTTCTTGACCCGCTCCTCGGAGGGTGTCCAGAGGGGGCGTTGACGGAGGCGGTCCTGAGCCGATGGTTTGCGTCGGGGAGGCATCGTTATTGGCCCAATTGCTGGGCGAGCAGGGCCGCCTTCCAGCCAAAATCGACATCATCACAGTCCAGCGCACACTTTGCGGCCAGTATCGCCCACCGCGCCCCTTTGGCCGGGTCGGATTGGGCCATATGAAGGGAAATGCCAAGCATCCGGGTGTATTCACGGTGGAGCTGATAGCGGAGAAACGCCTGCTCTCCGCCTTCAAGCGGCACAATCGAAGCGCGGAACACCGCCACATCGTTGGCCGATGGAATCCTCTCCGTATTGCCCAACTGGCCCAGATTGTTGC
>JACRAV010000135.1 GCA_016213305.1 Candidatus Zixiibacteriota bacterium
TCCGACCGAAATGTAATCGACCCCGGTGGCGGCAATGGCGGCAACCGTCTCCAGCGAAACATTCCCGGAGGCCTCGAGTTGAACCGTCGGATCGAGCTGCCGGGCGATCTTCACCATCGACGCCAGCGACTCGATTGTCTGGTTATCCAACAGCACCCGATCGACCCGGGCGGCAATCGCCTCCGCCAGCTGATTTTGACTGGTCACTTCAACTTCGATCAGAATCCGGGCCGCGTCGGTGTCGAACTGGAGCCGGAAATCGCGGGTGGTCATGTACTCGCGCATGTGCGCCACCGCCTCGCTGATCGAGCCGCTTGCGGCAATATGATTGTCCTTGATCAGCGCCATGTCGTAAAGCCCGAACCGATGGTTCATCCCTCCCCCATGCACCACCGCCTGTTTCTCCAGATACCGCCACCCCGGAGTCGTTTTGCGCGTGTCGAGAATCCGGCAGGCGCAACCCGCCGGAATCCGGTCGGCATAGGTGCGGGTCAAGGTCGCGATTCCCGACAACTTCCCCAGAAAATTGAGCGCCACCCGCTCCGAGGCAAGCACCGTCTGGTTGAAACCGTCGATTCGCGCGATGACATCGCCGTAGGCAAACCGCTCCCCGTCCTGAACGGCAAACTCCAGCGTGTTGGCCGAATCGACAATATCGAAGACAATCTGCGCCGGGGCGGTGCCCGACAGCACACCCGCCCCTTTGGCTACAATCTGCGCCTTGACCGGCCCCGGTTCGAGGCACCCCAGCGAGGTAAGATCGCCTCGGCCGATATCCTCAGCCAGGGCGGCTTTGACCAGTTCGAGCGTTGTCTTAAAGTGCGGGTCCATTTCGAATCACCGGTGCCGGGTTTGCCAATTGTGTGTGCGGTCGTATATTACCGCCATGGCATCCTCACGCAAAGCGAAAAAAAGGGTCGCCGTCATCGGCTACGGTTCCCAGGGCCGGGCGATCGCCCTGAACCTTCGCGACTCGGGGTACGACGTCTTGCTCGGTCTGCGCGCCGGCTCGCCATCCCGAAAGAAAGCCGGGCGCGACCGGTTCACTCATATCGCCACCCCCGGACCAGCCGCCGCCCAATCCGATATCATCATCATGGCGATTCCCGATCACGAACACGGCCGCTTGTTCGCCCGTCAGATTGCCCCCTCGATAAAGCGCCACGCCACCATCGTCTTCCTGCACGGTTTGTCGGTTCATTTCGGACTGGTGATACCGCCCAAACAGTGCGACATCATTCTGATCGCCCCTCACTCTCCCGGCGTGGCCCTTCGCGAACAATATCTGGGCGAGCGATCGGTATCGGGATTCATCGCCGTGGCGCAAAATCCCTCCGGCAAAGCCAGGATCACGGCGCGGGAGCTGGCCGAGGCCGTCGGCATCGCCCGTAAACGGCAGATCAGCACCACGTTCGCCCATGAAGCCATCGGCGATATCTTCGGCGAACAGGCGGTCCTGTGTGGCGGGCTGGCCATGCTCATCAAGCATGGCTTCGATACGCTGGTCGAGGCCGGCTTGAAACCCGATCACGCCTATCTTGAGGTCGCCTATCAACTCGATCTGATCATCAAGCTGATCAAGAAATATGGCGTGCGGGGAATGTTCGAACGAATTTCCGTGGCCGCCCAATTCGGATCGCTGTGCGCCGGGCCGCGCATTATCGACCAGGCGGTGCGCGACCGGATGCAACGCGAACTGATCGGCATCCGCACCGGACAGTTCGCCAGAAAACTTGCCTCCCTCACTCCGAAACAGATCGCCTCGCTCAACGGCGCCCTGGCCGCACTCTCTTCACCCGCCTTCGAAAAAGCCGCCCGACGCTTTTCATCCACACGCTAAAGATATAAGCGGATAGAGTTGGTAGTGTTTTGCCGCCCGATATTCTCGCACATTTTCTTTCTGCCATGACACAGCGGTGACATCGCAATGTGGGCGGACAGTTACTTGATAGTGAGAATCACCCGCCCTGTGCGGTATGGCGATTCGAATCTGTCTTGTCTCGATGAACTCCTCCGTCTTGACCCTCCCCCAGTGACGGGGGAGTTCCTTTTTAACGAATCTGGTGTCAGGGCTTCCGCCCCTACATTTTGTAGGTCAAGCCGCCTGCGGCTTGACATCTTCCGAAGGAGTAGGCTTTTAGTTGCGGCGGGTCCTTCGTCCGGCTCTGCCGGACGTGAGCCCCGCCGCTCTCCAACTTGTCTAATGTTGTGTCGGTTCTTGCGTCACCTCTGCAGGAGGTGACGTGTGAACCGACACTCTTCTAATCGTTAGTTCTATAGCGGTGTCAGGTGTCCTCACCTGACACTCTTCAAACCGACGAACAACCGCCCCGAAATTATAGTGGTGTCAGGTGTCCTCACCTGACACTCTTCAAACCGACGAACTACCGCCCCGACAACTTGTCTGTGCTTGGCGGAGATGAATGTTGTGTCAGGGCTTCCGCCCTGTCACCCTCTATTGTTCAAATCATGAACAGGGTTGCATACTTTCACAAACGCAGACTTTGCGTTCAGATTCGCATTCGTAATGTTGTATGAGACAGGGAGTTAATTATCGTGTGTGACCGTCACTACGAAGGCACACCTTTTGCTCTATAATGGGTGACCAATAAGCAGAACTGATGTACCAGTTTTGTTAGACCTACCCCCGACTAACCACCGGGGGATTTTTTTGCCCAAAATCCCTGCACTTTCACTCTCGAATCGCTGGTGATTTCTCCCCCGCGCCTATTTATGAGACACGATGTCAATTTCGCCACAAAGGAGGAAACCTGAACCGTACAATTCGAACCCATTTCGGGGTCCGCGGGAGGTAGAAATCTTTTTAGATTAACAAAACGAACCCAATTTGTGGTCGGCGGCCCTTATCATTCAGGCGGGACCGAAAACTGATCTGTCGCCCAACCCCTTGTGCAGATCGAACCCATTCCTTTACTTTGCGCATGCGTGTCCTGTTTCTGGAAAACCGCGACTCCTTTTCGTGGAATCTGATCGATACCCTGCCCGTAGCTCGGGAAGCCATCACGATGGCATCGGTAAGCCCGGCACAATTGGTCGGTTGCGAAAGCGAACATTCCGTCGTTGCGAGGAGCGCATTCCCATGCGCGACGAAGCAATCTCGCTTTCTGACTTACACCAGGACAGAAAACGACTCCGACAACCCGCCGCAAGCGGCGGGCCACCAGCTCGCCTTGAGCGATTATGACTGCCTGATCATCGGGCCGGGACCAACCGATCCAATTCGCGCCGGAATTATCGACATTGTCAACCAGGCGGCCCGCTTACAGCTCCCGACCCTCGGCGTCTGCCTCGGATATCAGGCGATTGGGCTGGCTTTCGGCGCGCAACTGGTGCGTACCGAACCGTGCCACGGCAAGCGTTCTCAGATCACATTTCACCGCAATCGGATGTTTGCCGGTGTCAATGGAGCGCACACGGTCATGCGATACCATTCGCTGTCGCTGGCGCAGATTGTGTCCCCGCTTCGGGTCATTGCGCAGACCGATGACGGTATCCCGATGGCCATTGAGCACGAATCGCTACCGATAGCCGGGCTTCAGTTTCACCCCGATTCGTACGCCACCGATCAGGGACGCGTGATCGTCGCGGCCTTCTTTCAGGGTATGACATGAAACTCTCCTCGCTTGAGCCGCTTTCCAGTTTCGCGTTGCTTGGCCCCGGTTTTGGCGACGGCGACTCTCTTCTTCTCGCCGATCTTCGCGAGTCAATCGATTCGCCACAACTGATCTATGCCCCGTTCGAGTCTGCCGGACATGCGCCTCGGACATTTTCGTGCCGGTCGATTACACCTGTCCAGATAGAGGTCGATGTTTCGATTTCGAATGCCTCGGTAACTCTCCGCGACACCGGATATGTGGAAGCCATCGAGCGGATCAGGTCCGCCATCGCCGCCGGCGACGTCTATCAGGTCTGCTATACGCTCCGCGCCGATATCAGCGCCACAACCGGTGCCGATCTGGTTGCACTGTTATGCCGAAACGGTCTGCCCAGATTTCTGGCATGGGTGCGGTTCCCCGACGGCCACGAATTCGTGTCTGCGTCGCCCGAACTGTTTTTCGAGACCAACGAAAGACGCGTCCGCACCGAACCGATGAAAGGCACCGCCCGATCAGGTGACTGCAGGGCGCTTGAATTGAGCGAGAAAGATCAGGCGGAACTGGCGATGATCACCGATCTCTTGCGCAACGACCTGACCCCTATCTGCAAACCCCGCTCGGTGAAAGTCGTCTGCGAGCGCCGAACCATCGAATTACCGTATGCATTGCAAACGGTGAGTGACATCGAAGGTGAACTCCGGACCGGCATTACGCCGCTTGACGTGCTCGGCTCGTTACACCCCGGCGGGTCGGTCACCGGCGCGCCCAAAGAGGCGGCGCTGGAATTTATTCGGGAA
>JACRAV010000136.1 GCA_016213305.1 Candidatus Zixiibacteriota bacterium
AGCGATACAGAGTTGTGTTGTTACCGGGCTCTCTGCGGCCACGAAGTATTACTTTAGAATGAAGACCGCCGATGAGAAGTACAATTGGTCGGCGCTATCCAATGAAATCAGCATGAAGACCTGCGGTGGTCCCTGTGTCGGATCAAGCGGCAACGTTGACTGTTCTCCGGATGATGAAGTTGATATATCGGATTTTACAACGCTCGTTAATTTCTTGTTTCTGGGTGGGGAGCCGATGTGCTTCTGCCGGACGGAGGCCAATATCGACGGGGACCCGCAAGGTTCGATAGATATATCAGACCTGTCCCGCCTTGCAGATTACCTTTTCATTTCGCTCAAACCGCTGTCTCCTTGTTCGGGCAGTGGCGAATCGGGTCAGTGAACCGGACTATTTTCGTCTGAACTAATTTCGGTCAGTCGTACTTCAGTTGAACAGCCGCCGGAGGGGTTTTTGACCACTTCGACGCGGCTGATTGGTCGTTTCCCGTTGAAACACAAGCAGTTCCAAAATGGAACGGGGTCTGGCCCGCCATTTGAAGTAAGTATTGGCGCTAAGGTACTTACATAAGAACTCGCAACAGATAGAGGGAAACCACGACCATGTCACAAATTCGAGGAAGAAAGCTCCCTGAGCAGAAGTGGTGTACCGTTCCACGGGTGATCCGGAACGCGCTGGTCCTCATCACGATAATGGGGATAGCGACAACCCTGGCGCCGTCGGTGGTGGCACAGACCACTTCCACCTCGGTGACCCTAACCTGGACGGCGAAAGGAGACGACGGTGGCACAGGTACGGCTTCACAGTACGACCTGCGCTACTCGACTGCTCCTATCACGACCTCCAACTGGGGCACCGCAACAGTTGTCACCGGTCTTCCGGCGCCGAAAGCGGCCGGATCGACCGAAACATTCACCGTCAACGGATTGACGTCGAGCACGACGTATTATTTCGCGCTGAAGGTGGCGGACGAGGTTCCGAACTGGTCGGCGCTATCCAACGTTATCAGTCGCACCACGCTGGCCGAGACGACGCCGCCGGCGACGATCGCCAACCTGGGGGCGAGCAATGAGACTTCAACCAGTGTCCGACTGTCCTGGTCGGCCCCGGGCGATGACGGGAATGTCGGTCTGGCCTCGCAGTATGATGTTCGCTATTCGACGAGCGCAATCACGGCGGCCAATTTTGCTTCGGCGACGGCGGTCACCGGCGAACCGACGCCGTCTGCTCCCGGCGCGGTCGAGACCTTTACGGTTACCGGATTAAATCCGGTTACGACGTATTATTTTGCGGTGAAGACGGCCGACGAAGTTCCCAACTGGTCGGCGATTTCGAACGTGGTGAGCCGCGCGACCCTGCAGGAATCGACCGCGCCGTCAAACGTCTCGACGCTGACGGCGCTTAATCCGACCCCGAACAGCATTACCCTTGGCTGGACGGCGGTTGGCGATGACGGTCTGACCGGCACGGCGACGCAGTATGAAATCCGGTATTCGACCGCCCCGATCACAACGGGCAATTTCAGCGCGGCCACATTGGTCGCGAATCCGCCGGTTCCGAAGGCCTCGGGGCAGGTAGAAAGCTTCACGGTCTCCGGTCTGGCGCAGGGGACGACGTACTATTTCGCCCTGAAGGTTGCGGACGAGGTTCCGAACTGGTCGGGCCTTTCCAACGTGGTTTCGGGGACGACGACGGCTCCGGACGTCACGCCGCCTGATCCGGTGAACGACCTTTCCGCGCTCCCGGGTACGAATATCGGCGAGATCGGGTTGCTGTGGACGGCGACGGGCGACGACAGGAAAGTCGGCACCGCCCGGTTTTACGAAATACGATATACACTCAATCCGCTCAACGTGACCAATTTCGGACAGGCGATGCTATGGACAGCGCCGCCTGTCCCGCTACCCTCCGGCACCGCCCAGTCAGTCGTCCTGACTGGGCTTACGCCGGGGTCGTCGTACAATATCGCGATGAAGGTGTATGACGACGCGGGGAATGTATCGGGCATTTCAAATGTGACGAGCGCCGTGGCGAAATTCAGTTTTGGCACGAGCACGGATCAGGTGGCGACGTTGGCCCAGCCGCCATCCGGCAGTACCGCGCCGACCTCGCGGCCGACGCTGGTGGTTGATAATATTCTTTCGTCGGGTCCGAATATGTACTACTTCGAGGTGGCGACCGATTCGAACTTTATGGGGCTGGTGGCGATGGGGTCGCAGGCCGAAGAGGTCGGCGCGCAGACCAGCTGGCGGGTACCCCAGGCGCTGAATGCCAACCAGACGTATTACTGGCGGGTTCGGGCCAATTCATTTGCCTATAGCGCAATATCTTCGTTCGCCGTCGAACCGCAGACCCATGCGTATCCGAATCCTTTCCGTCCACTGTCGGCGGGTCAGGCGATTTTCACCGATCTACCCTCCGGCGCGAACGTAACGCTCTTGTCGGTCTCCGGCGAGATTGTGCGTCAGTGGTCGAACGCCGTCGATGACATCCGATGGGACGGCACCAATGCGCAGGGGAATCCGGTGGCCACCGGCGTGTACTTGTGGGCGGTTGAAGGAAGCGCCCAGCAGGGCAAGATTATCGTCATTCGATAGTCCGCGACGCGGATATTTCCGTCTCCATCATCGAAATTTTCACCTGATCAACATTCCGAGCACCTGGCCACACGAAGGCCGGACGTCGTTGTCTGCCGGTCCATTGAGGCGACAGACGGGGGATCACTTTATCTGCTTTTTCAGATAGGCGACGAACTGCATTTTGGGAACAAGTCCGAGCACCGGCAAGCCAAGAGTGTCCTCGACATCCTGCAGTTTCTTGAAGGAAGAATCGAACACTTCCGCAAGGACGATCACGGCGATCCCGATCGCCAGACCCAAAACGACGCCCAGCAGATAGACCTTTACCCGGTCGGGTCGCACCGGAACAAGCGGCAGGGCGGCGGGCTCGACGATGCGGTACTTGGAGGTGGACATATTCGCAAGGAGGGCCTGGGAAATGGTCGATCCCTCCTGCTGTTTTTTGAATTTGTCGCGAAGTTCGGTGGCGTTAAAGATGTCGCGATTGAGGCGGTCCATGGTCGCCTGGTACTCCGGAATCCGGCTGATGCGATCCCTGATGGCATCGAGGGTTGATTTCAGGTAACGCATTTTGGTTTCAAGAAACTCGGCATTGACCCGGACGGTGAACAGGCGCGCCAGCGTGTTTCTGGTGTCATCATCGGACTGCGCAAACTGCTCGGCGACCAGTTTTTTGTTTTCGCTCTCGATCTGCGACAGCAGGGAACTTTGTTTCAGGCGATAATTCATGGCCTGAGCGTCGCTCCAGGCATATCGCTGGAGCAGGTCGTTCATGGTCTGGAGCTGATTTTTCAGCGCTTCCTTGTTCTGCTGATTCTGCTTGGAATCGCGGAGCGTCAGGCCGGCAGTCGGCAGGCGGGGGCTTTTGGAATTCAACCGGGCCAGAAGCGATTTTTCCTCGTTCTGATAGTCGGTGATGTCTTCTTCGGTCTGATCGACTTCGGACTGGATCTGGTTGCGGTTGCTTTCGGACACGACGGCGGTGTCGAGCCGGTTCTGCAAGAGGCGGCGTTCGAAGCTGGTTTTCTCATCGATCTTATCCTGCAGAAGCTTCTCGTATTTCTCCAGCTGGACGTCGGTGAAGTCCTGGGAGGACCGGACCGAAGCCACCTCCTGCCTCAGCAACTCGGCGACAAACAGTTCGCCGAGGATATTGGCGATGTCACGGGCTTCGGTCGGGCTGGTGGATTCGGAGGATATGCTGATCTGATTGGCGCCGGCATTTTTGACCATGA
>JACRAV010000142.1 GCA_016213305.1 Candidatus Zixiibacteriota bacterium
CCTCGGTCTTCCGTCAGCCTCTCCTCCCCCGCCCTCCCCCATCCGGCACGTCCCGTCGGAATCGCAGAACTGCCCCGAAGGACAGTTGTCGTCGCTTTCACACGGCGCCCCCGCCACGTCAACGGAACAGGCCGCGGCGCAAAGCACCGCGCCCAATCCCCCGAGGATGGCGACAACAACCGGCGCGTATCTCATGACGGGTCCTTTCTCAATCGTGAAACTTCGACATCAATTATACTCCGATTCCACCAACCTATCAACGGCGCGACACGGCGCTGGGATTCGGAGTGTGCCCGAGAGAGCCGCCGCCGGGCGCACCCCTCCACCGGGTCTCGCATGGCTTCCGCCGGAAGGTGCTCGTGAAGACCCGACGAGGGCAGGCGAGACCCGATTCCAGTGCGCACCCGACGGCGGCTTGTCCACGAATCCGACACATACTCCGAAAGGCAGCACGGCGCGACGACGGGGGGCGGAAAGCGGACGGGGGGACGTATTCACCAGGTTTGTCGAAGAACATTTCCACGCAAACCCGATTTCTCTCGCACCGAAGTCGCAAGCACACCAACGATCATCTAAAACCGCCAACTGTAAGCTTCGCCCTTGACCGACTTCGCATCGCGCACATAGAAGGTGTACTCTACAAAATCCCCGACAACTGATGCCATGGGGATATTCTGCGCGCCCTCCTCGAACGTCGCGCTGATTCCCCGAGCATTCTTTGGGATCCTGACCGAGATCTTCTGGATCCGGCCAAAGAAATTTTCGGAGAGATAATAAGAAAGATAAAACGTGACATCGACGTCTGCTCCCTCCTCTCCGATTGGCAGTTTCGCGAAGCCTTCTGACTGTGGCCGCGATTCGTCGCAAAACTCGTCCGGCATGACGCACGCCGACACCTCAACGTCGTCAATGAGGACCGCCGGTTTCGGCCCCGAGGTCAGATCTTCCACCCGGAAGTACTCCGACATGTCGAGCATGACCACGGAGTTCCCGCCCTCCTCGCCCTTTTTGGGATACAGACCGGCGAACGATATCGTCGGCTTGCTGTAGGTATAAACATCCATTTGAAAGCTGCCGGAGCTGAATTCCGTTTCGTCGGCCAACGAAAAGACCCTGGCCAGGGGTTTCGACGGGTCCGGCGTCAACGACAATCTGTAGCCGTTGCCGGCCTTCAGCCCTCCGACGGGCATCACTTCGTACCACTCTCCGCGATAGTCTGTTGAAACATCGGTTTCGATCGGCAAGTTTTCGCCGGTTGAAATATCTTGGACCGATGTCATCGACGCGACCGCGCTTTCGTACCTCGGCGTCACGCTGAGAGGCATCCCGAAGGCGGCAATAACGAAAGGCAGCGCCGGCGACCAGTTCGACGTTGTGCCCGAAGGCCCCATGAACCCCACCATCGCGAATTCCGCGGCCGGAGAACTTCCGGCACCGGCGTCCGCTGCCGCGGGGATCGGCGTGCTCCGATTCTGGCACGCAGCCACGAACAGGCCCGCGAATACCAGCACGACTCCACTTGCTACCGTTGTTCGTTTCACGGTCATCCCCTTTCCCTACGGACTGCGCACCGTAATCGGCGAAATTGTGTCGTGGAACTGATTCAAGAAGAAGAAATCGCTCGGGTCGGCGGTCCCGGCCCTCGGGATGGCCACCGGATACACCGAGTTGAACTTGGACCACGCGTCTGACTGAATGCCCCAACAGTTCGAATTGGCAACCTCCGGGTCCTGACAGTGGTTGAATATGCCGCACATATCATGCCGGAAACCCTGACTACCCATTATCGAGTGTCCGCAAAAGGGCTTGCCTTTGTTCGACCCATCGGTGAAGTACTCGTCTTTGAGACACGCCTTCAGGTGTCCGAGTTCGTGCGCGAAAACCCAACCGCGGTTTTCCGAAGGACCGTCCCAACCTTTGTACGTAGTACCGTCGGGGTCAGGCCCCGTGCGTCTGAACTGCACGTACTCGTTGTTTTTCTTCGTCGGGCAAGAACTGCTCGGGCATTCGTGGCATTGGCTTCTTCCGGTAGACGGAAGGAAGTAGACGTCGCATTGGGCCGTAAAACCGTTCAGCCAGAGGTCCATGTTGCTGATGTAGCTCTGGCCGTCGGTCATCGCAAACCACGCCTCGGCGCCGCGTTTGAGCGCGAACTTCATCTGCACCCTTTCGGCAGGCGTGGCGTCGTACCAAGAATACTCGGTGCAGACTTTGAGCGGTATCCTTGCTTTTTCATACACTGGAGAAAGATGCACGCGCACGGTCCCGGCCCCCTCAACCGCTTCAACCGCAAAAAAAACTTTCTTATTGACGTTGGAGCTGGGCGAGACCTTGAAAGCGCCATCCCCAAACGGCGACGAACCTCGCCAGCGGAAATCACCCGTTTTTTCGCGGGAGAACCAGTCTCCGTAGATCTTGAAATCGGAGTTTCCGAACGGCGGGGAACCGATCGTCTTCATTGTCACGATCAGTTCAGTCTTGTAAGGCGCATACGTCCAGAAGTACACGACCTGGCCAACTGAGTGCAAGACGATGTCAATGGCCTGACCCAAAAGAGCGAGATAACCACTACCCGGTTGCCCATCATTGTCGCATTGCACGTCCAATACGTCGAACTTGAGACCATAGGCGGTCTTGCCATCTGCGTCGGAATCGAACTTCAGTCCCCCTCTCGAAAACGTCCTGGCCGCGTTGGTCACAACCGGGGTCGCCGGAGTGATCACGTCCGCCAGAAGGTCTCCCTGCTGTTTGTCAAGCGTCCCAGTCCGGTACGACCACGACCCGCCCGCAGGTCCGACTTCAAGACCGTATCTATCTCTCGAGCCCAGCACGGAATTGTCGTCCGTGATCGGTCGCAGCACCCTGTGGCGAAGTCTGTATTTCACCACATTCGCCGACATCAGGATTGGCTCCGACCAATGCAGGTTGTTCTGATATTTCCCCGAAATATCGCTGACCGGCCAATACTGTTGCAAAAAACCAAAAGGCACACTCGTCCAGTTCGGGGCGGTTGCACATGTGGGCATCAGCGCGGGGACGGGTGCGCTGGCCACAGCGAGGGAGCCGGGAGCGGATACCGATGAGATCGTCTTGACTGCGCCTTTCTTGTCGACACGCACGAACGACACGGTCGTGTCATATCGGTAGGTGCCGTCGTCGACGACATTGCCCAAAGAATCCCGGCCGTCCCATTCCCCCCTCGCCGTGGCCATGATGGACCGCGATCTTTCCTCTTTCCCCGGCAGACCTATCTCCGCGTCGTCCAGCGTGGTTCTGACGACCGCCCCAGAGGCGTTCCTTATCGTTCTCCGGGTCCGCAAAAAGAACCTGTGGCTCTGCGTGTTGCTAGCCAGTCCTTCGACCGAATTGATCTTTGTCTGCCCGCCAATCCAGTTGACGTCGAAGTTGGGATTGAACAGTTTGTTCCCCGAGATCAAAGACAACAACTCCATCTTCCCGTCGGCGCTCACGCAGCCACCGGGCTGCGACCTGCCGATGTTGTAGCGCACGTAGTCCCACTCTGAATTGACCGCCGCATTTTCGGTCACGTTGCCAAACATCACCCCCCAGAACCCCACCGTTTCCATGTTCAGTGCCGCATACGGATACGACAAGATCGGTCCGGCCATGCCGTCGGCGAAAAGCGCTACGTCGCCTTCGGTGTCACGAACAAGGTGATACTCATGCCATGCGCCCCAGTCAAAACTTTCGGCCAGCACCTGCGAGATATTGAGGTCGCCTTCGATCGGATGTCCTTCGATCGCAAGGAGCACGAACCGGTTCCCGTCCAAGTCCTCCGTGAACGCAATGATGATCGCCTTCGACCCGTCGTCGATCCAGACGGTGCTTCCGCCGTAGAACAGATCACCGGGAGTCGGTTCCTTTTCGGTGACCATACCCCTCATCCTGAACGAAACCGACGCAAGACGCTCGGTGGCCAATCCCGGCTCAAGTCGGGCCAGGACATCGGAAGCGTTGACGGCCGTCGGCCCCAGCACGAGCACTCCAGGCGTGTCGCACGAATCAACCGCGAGGCAGTCACGGAGCGCAACGTGGCCTTCGGTGACTTCAGTGCCCCAGTTGTCGGTCGCCCCCCACGGCAACACATCGGCCTCGTAATACGAGGCGTTGAACTCCGTACAAGTATCCCCGGCGGCCAAAGGCGTGCTTTGCCCTACCCCGAAACCGCCAGACACGCTCGCGGCGTTTCTCAACTTCAACTTCGTCTTCGACAACTTGTCAAAGGGGTGGGGCTTGAACTCTTTCCGCGCACGAGACTCGAGCTCTTCCAATCTCAAGATGTCGCCGGCAGTGTACTGGCCGCGTTGTATCTGCTTTTGCAACTCGAGGTACTCTTCGCGGGCCGACGATGCGTGTGCAGTCATGCCCGTGGCCAACAACAACGCCGCCGTCAAAAGGCCAGTCGCCAACCCGAGAAAGAACTGCGTTCGCGCCCAGGGTTTCTTGCGACGCCTCAGGTTCCCATAACGTCGGCACTCGGTTAGGAAAACTGACTGACTGACTGACTAACTGACTGACTGACTGACTGACTGACTGACTGACTGCAAAAGGTGGGCCATCTGTTCCCTCCTCCATTCGAGCCTTACCGAAAAGAAGCAAGATGTTCTACTTGCGGCTTTTACTACGGGGAGCACAATTGTTTGACACTTTCGAGGCCACTCCCCGAGTACTCTCCGAGCGGAAGGAAAAAAACCACCTGTCAAACAGCGAAGCAGCCCCTGTTCGGGGCATTTTCGCTCGGAGTAGTTCCCCACCGGCCCTCGGGGGCCGACCCACTTCGAATGAAATCAAGGACTTGCGCCTCAAGTTTCTTTCTAGTATCACACCTTCGAGGTCGCCGTCAAAGGAAAAATCGCCTCAATTCTCAGGGCCGAGCCGTCGCCAACTTCGGCCCACGTGCCCTCACGATTCCCGGACTCCTCGACTCCGAAACTCCCCGCACCGCGTACCTGCGTTTTCGCATTTGACTCCCGCCTGAAGATCGCCTTTAATCCTTTTCGGCGGGCAAAGACTGGAGTGGCGATGGAAGAAGAAAGGAAAGTCGGCGCGCCGGTCAGGCACCGAAGCGGTCTCGTCTATCTCACGTTGGAGTTCTGGGATTTTCTGAAGGTCCGGAAGAAGTGGTGGCTCCTGCCGATCATCCTGATGCTGCTCCTGACGGGCACGCTCATCGTGCTCGGCCAGACGGCGGCGGCACCGTTCATCTACACGCTCTTCTGAGCCGGAGGGATTCAATGAAGAATGTTGCCGTGCTTTTCGTGGCGGCGGCGCTTTTTGCGGCGATTGCCGCCGGAGCCGGTTGCAGAGTGCGAACCGTCGAGCCCGACGACTACCAGCCCGCCGTATCGGGGCACCTCAACCCGGTTGAGGCGCGCCAGCTCGTGACGCTTCTTCTGGCCAGGCACGGGATCAAGCTGCAGCCGAATTCCGAGCTCAACCTGCGCGGCGTCCGGATACTCGCCGACGGATTCGATCCCAACCTGCACATCGGCTACGTGTATCTGCTCAATCCGCCTCCCGGCGCAAAGCTCGATTTCGCCGTTCAGACGCGCCCGAGCGCCGGGTCGTTCAAGGTGCTCGAAAAGATCGAGAAGACCGAACACACATACGTCGGCTGGATTGACGAAGGGACCGCCGAGTCAATCACGGCGCAGATCGAGACCTTCGTCGAAAGGCTGTACAAGACCGGCGCCCTCGCCAGGTCCCGCGGTCCGAAGAAGGACGAAGAGGCGCAGGCCGCGAAGGACGGGAAGGATTCCGCGGAGGGCGGCGAGACGGGAAAGGCCGATCCGAAAAAGGACGACGAGAAAAAGGACGAAGGGCCCGGGAAACA
>JACRAV010000140.1 GCA_016213305.1 Candidatus Zixiibacteriota bacterium
AACTTTTTCGAAAACTGGAACTTCATGGAAGGCGCCTCGCGCAAACTCCAGGGCGCACAGCATCTGGCCCTCAATCCGGATGTCACGGTACGCTCACGCGGGGTCATGGAAAAATGTACCTTCTGCGTGCAGCGGATTTCGGCGGCCCGCCAGGAGGCGCGTCGCAACAACAAACGTCGCGTGGACGACGGAGCGGTGGTGACAGCCTGCCAGGAAGTTTGCCCCACGGGTTGTATTACGTTCGGCAATATCAACGATGAGGCCAGTGAAGTCGCCCGGCGCGCCCAGGATCCGCGCGGGTACAAAGTACTCGATTTTCTGGGCGTGAATCCCTCGGTCACGTATCTGGCGAAAGTGCGGAATAAAAGCTAACAATAACGGTCGTTTTGCATGGCAGCAGCGGAAGCAAAAGAACTCCAACAACTCCCCCTGGTCCTGGGCGATAAAAAGTACGATAACGTCACGCGTGACATTATCGCGCCGGTTGAAACATTTCCCAAAAAACTCTGGTGGATCGCGTTTTCGGTCGCGCTGACGGTGTTCGGGGTCCACATGACCGCGATCGCGGTTGTGGTCGGCACCGGACTCGGGCTGCTGGGGATCAATAACCCGGTCGGCTGGGGAACCTTCATCATCAACTTCGTGTTCTGGATCGGGATCGGACACGCTGGAACCCTGATCTCGGCGGTGCTGTACGTGTTCCGTCAACAATGGCGCACGGCGATCAACCGGTCCGCGGAAGCCATGACCATCTTCGCGGTCGCCTGCGCGGGGATTTTTCCGAACATCCACGTGGGTCGGCTCTGGTTCATCTTCTGGGCCATGCCGTACCCGAACGAACGCGGGGTGCTCTGGCCGAATTTTCGATCGCCCCTGGTCTGGGACGTTTTCGCCATTTCCACGTATTTGACGATTTCGCTCGTGTTCTGGTACGCCGGACTCGTGCCCGACTTCGCTTCGATCCGCGACCGCATCAAAGAATCGGACGCGGTGCAGAAGATTCGCAAGAGCGTCTATTCCGTGCTGTCCCTGGGCTGGGTCGGCTCCACGCGCGCCTGGGCCCATTACGAGGCCATGGCCATGATTCTCGCTGGCCTGTCCTTTCCGCTGGTACTTTCGGTCCACTCGATCGTGTCGTTCGACTTCGCCACCTCCGTCATCCCGGGCTGGCATACCACGATCTTTCCGCCGTACTTCGTCATCGGGGCCATTTTTTCCGGTTTCGGCATGGTACTCACGCTGCTGATCATCATGCGTGAAGTCTTCCACTTCCAGGATTATATCACGATCAAACACCTCGAAAATATGGCGAAGGTCACCATGCTGACCGGGTCGCTCGTGGGTCTGGCGTACAGCACGGAATTCTTCATGGCCTGGTATTCCGGATCGCCTTTCGAAGGCTTCGCGTTCATCAACCGCATGTTCGGCCCGTACTGGTGGGCCTACTGGATCATGGTCAGCTGCAACGTGATCACGCCGCAGTTGTTCTGGTTCAAGTCGATTCGCACGAACCCCACCCTGCTCTGGATCATTTCGATCTTCGTGAACATCGGGATGTGGTTCGAACGATACGTAATTGTCGTGACCTCATTGCACCGCGACTATCTGCCCTCGTCCTGGGACATGTATATCATGACCAACTGGGACTTCGCGATTCTGATCGGTTCGTTCGGAATGTTCTTCACTCTGTTCCTGCTTTTCGTGCGCGTCTTCCCGGCGATCGCGATCGCGGAAATCAAGATGGTGATGAAATCGCCGGGCGCAAAGGGCTTCGGGCACTGAGACCGCGGTCGCGGCGGGTTCTAAAGAGAGTTATTAAGTATGGAAGCGATCAACAAACTGCTCGAAGGCTGTGAAAAAGCGGTGGACGCCTTTTTCGCGGCACCGGGCGTACTCTGGGAAAAATACGCCCTGAAGTTTCTGGAATACGATTATCGCGAAACCGAGGAAGGCGTCTTCGGTCTCTTCGATACTCCGGAAAAAATTTCGGCCGCCGCCCGCGCGGCCCGCGATAAGGGCTTCACCAATTTCGATTGTCTGACCCCGTTTCCGGTGCACGGCCTCGAATTTGATATGGGCCTGAAACGATCGAAGGTTCCGTACATCACGTTTTTTATGGGCATCACCGGAACGCTGACTGCCTTCGCCATGATGTACGGCGTTCACGAACAGGTGAGCACCCTCCCGTACCTCAACTCATATCCCCTGAACATCGGCGGGAAACCCAGTTTCGCCTGGCCGGCCATGGTGCC
>JACRAV010000141.1 GCA_016213305.1 Candidatus Zixiibacteriota bacterium
GGTGAGCGAGGCCTCGGCCATCCCCAGCGGCTTCAGATCGCGCGTGCCGTTGAAAATGACTTCTTCCATCTTGCCGCCGCGAAGCCGCGTCGGGCGCTGTTCCCCCAGCACCCAGCGAAGCGCGTCGAGAATATTCGTCTTGCCGCACCCGTTGGGGCCGACAATCGCCGTCACCCCCGTGGCGAACTTGACTGTGGTCTTATTGGCAAAAGATTTGAATCCGAGAATTTCCAGTTGCTTAAGGTACACGTCCCCTCCGTCACTGCGCGTTCGAATCCGCCGTCACCGCGTTGTCGATATTGCGATTGACAATCTGCCCGATGGTCGCGAGCATCGATCGGTAGATGTTGCGTTCGTCACGCAGATGCTTGGTCTTGATTTCAAAATTGTAATACGGATTGCCCAGGTGGTTGCCCCGTCCGATCCGCACCGCCCCGGGAAAACTGAGCAGAACCGCCGACATGAAATCGGACGGCTCTATGCTCATGTCCAGTAACATATCGAAGTGATTACTCTGCAAAGTACTCAGGAAGCTCTTCTTGGGAAGACCGCTCCAGCTGAGCTGTTCGAGCGTCGGCGTCAGTAATTGCACTCCCTTGCGCGGATAAATGTCGGTCACTTTGATTCCCGGCATCGCCAGAAGCGTGATGTCCGCCGGTTTGAAGAGGTAATTGATCGTCGGCAGAAAACTCTTGACCATCGTCAGTTCGCGAAGCCCGGCCGGAAGGCAGATCAGGATACGCTTCGGAGTCATCAGATCATTCGGAAAATTCCACGCCACCGGTTTCACCTGCGACCGGAACCGACGCAGTTGGAACTTCGCAATCGTCGTCTTCAGCCACATGCCTGTTACCTCCCCGAATCACCACTAACGCTTGTGCTCTCCGGAGCAGTGGTCGATCCATCGATGTTCTCGCCGGTCGCGGTATCCGGCTGAACCGGAGCCGGAGCGCCTCCCGTAAAGGCCCGGACATTCGCCGGAGTCACCACCACATTCGAAACCCGGCCGGAGCGATCCGTCAGCTTCGCGGGATATCCGTTCAACTTGAGATCAATATTGGCCGGGGAACTGATCGTGAAGATGAACTGTCTCCGTGCTTCCAACTCCAGCGAGTCTCCCGGCGCGAACGTCCGGGAATAGGCGCTGTCACCATCTGCGATTAACGACACCCAGCTCGACCCCCGCGCCACCAGATTGAGACGAAGCGCAACCGAATCGCCCGCAGGTGCGCCGGCCGTGGTGTCCATCGCCACGGGAGTGGCATCAGTTGCGGTTTGTTCCTTTTCGATCTGTGTGGCCGCATCGGGGCCACTCTGGCTGGAAACAATCCACCAGGTGCCCAGCGCGGCGGCCAGCACAAAGATCAATCCCAGACCGATTATCAGTAACCGATTGTTTTTGGTCCGATCTTCCGCTTCAACCGGCGGCGCCACCGTTACCGGCGGAACTCCATTCGGCGCGGCAACACCGTTTGCAGACACATCGTTGAGTTCCCCAAGGTCTTCGCGAATAGCTTCCATCGTCCGCAAGTAATCCACCCCCAGAAACTCCGCATACGACTTGGCATGCAGGGCGAAATACACCGGGGATTGAAATGATGCTAGATCGCCCTCCTCAATTCGCTCAAGCGTCGATTCGGTCGTCTTGAGGTTGGCCGCGATGTCGGCTATCGTGATGTTCTTCGCCTGGCGTTCCCCTTGAAGCGCTTTCCCTAACCTGATATGTAGTTCGGACATACGTTCTTCTTCTATCCCTCGTGAAGTATTCCCGCGGCCATTCGATCCAACAGGCCCCGCGGCAGACCGATGACAGTATCAAGGTTACCCTCAATCCTGTCAACCAAAAACCCCCCCATTCCTTGAATTCCGTATGCCCCGGCCTTGTCCATTGGTTCGCCCCCCGCGACGTAGTTCCCCAATTGTTCGACTGAAACCGGGTGGAAATAGACTGAGGTGGTGTCGAAATCCGATGCCAGCAGTTGTCCCCCTCGGGCAAAGGCAACCGCCGTGCAGACCACGTGCTTGTGTCCGGCCAGCATGGTCAGCATGCGCAACGCATCGTCGGCATCGACCGGCTTGCCACGCACCCGGTCGCCGAGAACCACAATGGTGTCAAAACCAAGGGCGATCTCATGACTGCCACCCTTCACCGACAGCGCCTTCTCCTCGGCCAGCCGCTGGGCGAAGGCAAATGGCCGCTCACCGGGACGCTGGGTCTCGGCTATATCGTGCGTCTCGATTGAATACGAACATCCCATCTCGCTCAGGAGTTTCTGCCGCCGGGGTGAGGCCGAAGCCAGCACCAGTGCGAAACGACGGGACAACTCAAGGATGTTCGGGTACATCATGTTCCAATAGAATCGTCACCGGTCCATGGTTGGCCAGACGCACCTCCATTTTGGCGCCGAACCGCCCGGTGCGGGTCACCAGACCGCTGGCCGCCACCAACTGAACAAAGCGGTCGTACAATCGTTCGGCCTCGACCGGTTCCATGGCGTCGGTGAAGGCCGGGCGCCGCCCTTTGCGCGCATCCGCATACAACGTAAACTGTGACACTATCATGATCTCGCCGCCGATATCAAGCGACGACAAATTCATCTTCCCCTGAGGATCTTCGAATATGCGCAGATTGACTACTTTGTCGGCCAGATGGGCACAGGACTCTTCCCGGTCGCCCGTTTTGGTTCCGAAAAGAACCAGCAAGCCACGGCCCGTACTGCTATGCAAACAACCGTCTATCCAAACCTCACATTGTGACACCCGCTGAATCAAGCTTCGCATACTATCCCTAAACGCCACAAATATAAGGAGTTCGGACGCCGGAACAACCGCAATATTCAACCGGTCAAAGCAGGCCTTGCCCCAAAGCCCCTTCTGTGTTAGCTTTGACTTCTCGGATGACTCCCGCCGTAACGGGGGAGAGGAACCGACCTTGGAACTTTGATCTGCGACGGCGGTTTCACAGGTCATAACGACGGAACACATACGGAGGATACAATATGAGTAAGCCGATTGAAATAACCGATGCCTCGTTCGAACAGGAAGTCCTTCAATCCGACAAACCGGTGGTGGTGGATTTCTGGGCCACCTGGTGCGGCCCCTGCAAAATGATTGCCCCTATTCTTGAGGAAGTCGCCCGCGACATGGGAGACAAAGTCAAGGTTGCCAAACTCGACGTCGATTCGAACAACCGGACCGCCGGAAAATACAATATCATGTCCATTCCGTCGCTTTTGTTCTTCAAGAATGGTCAGCTGGTCGACTCGGTGGTCGGTGCGGTCCCCAAGTCCCAGATCGTGGCTCGATTGGAAAAAGTCATTGCGGCCTGATCCGACAGGGGATGACCGGCCGCCGGTCAATGCCCTTCCGTTCACAGTGGGAGCCTACCGGTGAATTTGTCCGATATCATTACCCTTCTTGTCCTGGTGGTCGTCTGGATATTCTTCACGTCCAGGGTCCTGCCGCGCTTCGGCGTCCATACCTGAATGAGTCAGGAGTGCTTGCCCCGGTCCGGGGAACAGAAAAAAATCGTCAAGTCGGAGCCGGCGGCGACCGATTCCCACCAATAATACTTCTCCCGGCCGCGTATAATAGGGGAGCCAACTTGCCGATAAAGACAAGGCAGTCATGAACTCGTATCGTTACGACTCATATTCGGCCCAGGGGCCCGCGACCTCCGGACCGCGGATGATCTCTCCATTCATCAAATGGTTGTTGATCGCCAATGCGGTCATGTTCGTTGGCCAGAATCTGCCGTCCGTCATCCCCGGCTTCATGGACATCACCCCGTATCTGGGTCTGACCCCGGCGTTGTTTTGGGCCGGATTTCCGAAATTCATCTTTCAAGCTTTCACCTACATGTTTCTCCACGCCGGCTTCTGGCACCTCGGCTTCAATATGCTCGCCCTCTGGATGTTCGGCACCGAGATCGAGCACACCTGGGGATCCAGATCGTTTGCCCGATTCTATCTCATCTGCGGCCTGGCCGGAGCGCTCGGTACGTTGCTCGTCTTCCCGCACCAGCCCATTCCGACCATCGGCGCTTCGGGCGCCATCTGGGGAATACTCGTGGCCTACTGGCTCATGTTTCCCGACCGGAACCTCTACCTGTATTTTCTGCTTCCCGTCAAAGTCCGCTGGGCCATTCCCGGACTGCTCATCCTGAGCATTTTCACCTCCGGTGAAAACGTGGCTCATATGGCGCACCTCGGCGGCGCACTCTGTGGCTTTCTGTACCTCAAGCTCGACTGGAAGTGGCGCTGGATCGGGCAGAAAGTAAAATACTTGCGTCAACGCCGCCTGGAAGCTAAGCTGGAGCAACGGCGCACCGAGGCGTCCGACCTTATGAAACGTGTGGATGCCATTCTTGACAAAATCAGCGCCGTCGGGATCGAAAATCTGACCCGGGAAGAGCGGAAGTTTCTTGATGAAGCATCCTCTCAACTGAAACGACAACGCAACGAAGCAGACCGATAGGGATGAGATCATGCGCAAACGAATACTGGTAGCGGAGTCGGCCGATGCGGTCCGGCAGGTCGTCGAGTCGGTTCTCCGGCAAAATGGGTATGATGTCATCGCCGTATCGTCATCAGTGAAAGCGTCCGAGGTACTGCAGTTCTCCCGGCCCGATTTGATTGTGGCCGGCGGGGACCTCGCCGATGCCGGCCGACAGCCGTTCTACAGCGCGGTGCAGAACAATCCCCAGACCAGCTCCATCCCCCTGTTGGTCATTGAACCGGCGGATAAATCGAAAACCGGACTTCCCCCCGAGGTGGTGATTACCCGGCCCATTGATCCCGTTGACTTTGCTCAGCGGGTCGGCGTCTTTCTGGGCACGACCAACGGTCCGTCGGTCCGCAAGGGGCAAAACCAGCCGGCGCCCGCCGATAATCGCTTTCTGGATGCCGCGCTTGGACTCGACAACATCGAGGTGATACAGTCCGAAGACATGGATAAAACCGGCTCTTTGAAATTGCCCCGGTCAAAACCGACGACGCCGACGGTTACTCCGTACGATCGTAGAGACGACGACGAATCCCTATCCGAGTCACGGCGAATCGAGTTTTTGCATATCCAGGATGATGCCACCGATATCCGGGCACAGAAAACAAAGCCCCCCGCGAAAAAAGGCGAAACGACCGGTAGCAATCTCGAAATCATGAAAGACCAATACGGCATCTCCGACCCGGCCTCTCCTCAGGCCAAATCGGAATCGAAAGCGCACGACTACGATTGGTTTGTCAATTCGGTCCGCGAAGACGTCTCCGGTTCCGGATCGGCCAAATCCGGCGCCGTGGGCCACACCGCCCCACCTTCATCCACCAAGGCCGGCGCGGCATCGAAACCGGGGACCAACGCCCGGCCGTCGAATACCGCCGCCGTGGCCTCGACCGGCGCTCCCAAGAGCGGCGCCGTGGGAGTGGAAAAGTTTATCGACGAGTTCAAAAAGGAAATCGAAATTCTCCGCGCCCACGAACCGGAGCCGGGACCGGCGAACGTCGCTTCCGGGACTGCCCCCGCCCCGAAAGGGCTGAGCTGGGAAGAGCAGGTCGAGGCAATGTCGGCCGATCACGTCAGATTATTCACCAAGGACTTCACCTCCCAGCTGGCCGCGAGGCTGGCCGAACGGATTGCCAGCAAGATCGATCCCGACAAACTGCTCATGCTTCTCAAAGAGGAAGTCCTCGCCGCGGTTCGCAAACAGGCCGCCACTAAACCCTGACCATCCACTTGCTATTTCGCCGCGCTCTGCGCATATTTCCCACGCGGAAGTTAATAGTGTAGAGAGGACATCGTGTTCGAGCAACCAACCGTCGAAGTTCCCACGGCTTTTCTGGCCGGAATCCTTTCCTTCCTGTCGCCGTGTGTTCTTCCGCTCATTCCGGGGTATCTGTCGTTCATTTCCGGCGTGACCATCGAAGAACTCGGCGATGCCTCCCGCCGCGGCGCGCAGACTCGCCGCCTGATTCTCAATACCGTCTTCTTCGTGTTCGGCTTTTCGATAGTCTTTGTTCTGCTCGGCGTGGGCGCCAGCGGTATCGGACACTGGCTCCAGACCCATCTCCAGCTTTTCAACCGGATCGCCGGTGTCGTGGTGTTTCTATTCGGCCTGCATGTGGCCGGCGTCTTTCGCATTTCCGCCCTCAATTATGAAAAGCGCTTCCACCTGCAAAGCGGCGGCAAGAAAAAAGGAATCTGGGGTGCGCTCTTTATCGGCTTTGCCTTTGCCTTCGGCTGGACCCCCTGCATCGGACCGATCCTCGGCTCCATCCTGACACTCGCCGCTCAGCAAGCGGGCGTCGCTCAGGGCGTGTGGTTATTGACCGTCTATTCCGCCGGACTGGGCATTCCTTTCATCCTCACCGCCATCCTGTTCAATTATCTCATAGGGGCCTTTGGTTTTATCAAACGACATTTCCGGGCGGTCGAAATTGTCTCCGGCGCCCTGCTCATGATTGTGGGTGTCCTTATCTTCTTCAATCTCCTTCAGCGCATTTCCACATTTATCCTGAACCTGTTCCCGGCGCTACAAAATGTGGGTTGATATTTTTCTGCGCGAAAACATCGATCACCGCTTGACGGCCTCACGACCCGCTCCTATATTCGCGGGCAAACAAGAGTACTTCGCGTAACCTGTATATGTCACCGAAAAAGAAGCACGAGTCGGTCATCGCCATCTGCATTCAGGAACCTACTGAAGACGGTTCCTGCATGAACATGGGCGCCATCCGGGGTGACGACCTTCGCATCCTCAATGAGGCCTTCGTCGTCGATACCGTGCGTAACGCCCTGGGCGTGGACGGCATCGACGTTCGCCTGTATCACAACGATCTGCCCGACCAGCGCCATGCCGCCAAACACGCCGTCGAAACCGCCGCTGAGGCCGGCAAAGCCGAGAACGGCCGATTCATGCTCCGCGAGCGAACCCGCGAGCGATGGGGAACAAGGATTGAAGGCGTCTTCCGCGACTGCTTCGACTCCGGGTACAAACACGTCCTCGTCTTCGGCAATCGCACCCCCACCATCACCTCGGCCATGATGGCTACCGCCCTGCGAATGCTCAAAGAGTCCGACGCCGTCTTCGGCCCGACCCCCGATGGACGCTACTATGTCATCGGCATGTCCGGGTCCATGCAGATCGATCTTTCTGGGTTCGACTGGAAATCTCCGCACATCTATTCCGACGTCGCCCACGCCTTCACCAAAAAGAAATTGAGCTGGTCGGAACTTGAAATCTGGTATGCGATCGAAAACGTCGATGATCTGGAAATCATGGCCCGCGATATCAACCAGTACCGGTTCGAAGGGGACGACGACACCGCCCGCAACGCCGAAGATGTCATGGAACGCCTGATCGCCAAGCTGGAGCCATAATTGGAACGGCAACTTTCCCGCCTCACCTGGCGGCAGGTCCAGAATCTGGTACCGTCGGATATCGATACCATTATCCTCCCGGTGGGTACGATCGAGGCGCACGGAGTGACCGCTCTGGGCACCGATTGTATCATTCCCGAAGACCTCGCTCTTGGCATTGCCGATCGCCTCAACGCATTGGTAGCCCCGACCGTGAACTACGGCATCACCCGCTCTCTGTATCGATTCAACGGCGGCTCCACAGTAAAACCCGAATCGCTGGCGGCGTATGTTCACGACATTCTGGTCAGCATGGCCGATGACGGTTTCCGAAACATCATGGTTATGAACGGCCACGGCGGCAACAACGGCACGCTCAAAGATGTCGCCATGGACTTCCACCAGGAACGCCGGTGCAATATCGCTGTCATCCATTGGTGGGATTTGTGCGGCGACATGACGAAGGAATTTTTCGGCCATGTCGGTGGCCATGCCGGCACCGATGAAACCGCCTACGTACAGGCCGTCGATCCGAAACTGGTTGATTCAGCCGCGTATTCCGACACCGAGGCCTGGTATTTCCGCCGCGGCGCCGATGTCTATCCCGTTCCCGGAACCATCCTGTTGTACAAGGAAGGGGAGGGGTATCCGAATTTCAATCTCGATCAGGCGAAGAAATACCGCACGGCGGTGATAGCGTCGGTCGGCGACTTTGCCGAAACGGTCCTGAAACGCTGGCGCGCGTTCAAACTGTAGAATCCCCGAACATTATTGACAGGTGCTACGCACACGTCCTCGTGTGCGTCTTTGGCGCATGGCGACCGGTGGACGGGGACGTCCGCCTTGCACAGGGGTTGATCATGTAGCTGTAGGTCGCCTATGGAAAGGCCGCCGTCAACACTTGTTTCTTTCCGGGTCGGATTGTAACAGTCGCCTATTCGAGCTCATCGTCGCCGATGGCCCACGATATTATTCTTCGAGGGTGGTCGCCCATTCGAAATCTCGGA